>CANBTO010000010.1 GCA_947372405.1 Verrucomicrobiaceae bacterium | reverse complement strand
ACGGGCAACTCGATAAGACCGAGCTCGCCACGCTGAAGAAAAAATGCGGCAAGAAGCACAAGGGCAACAAATGACCGTCCATTCCGGACGTGGTGCCAAAGAGAAGGACTGCTGGTTTTCCAGTGGTCCTTTTCCTTTGGCATCGTGTGCCTGTGGATCGGCACCCATCATTTTGGAATTTATATCCGTGCCACCGGCCGTCAGGGCGGGCTAGGCTGCGCGCATGCCGTTCAGCAAATTCGGACTCGGAAACGAGATTCTCCGCGCCATCCGGAGGGCGGGCTACACCCGTCCTACTCCGGTGCAGGTGGCCGCCATCCCGAAGGTGATGCAGGGCAAGGACCTGATCGCCATCGCGCAGACCGGCACCGGCAAGACCGCGGCCTTCGTGCTGCCGATGCTTCATCACCTGCTGCTCTCACACCGACCGGACCAGCCACGTCGCACCCGGGTGCTGGTGCTCGCGCCCACCCGCGAGCTGGTCGTCCAGATCATGGAAAACATTCGGGCCTATGGCGACGGCCTGCCTGTGCGCGTGGCGGCCATCTTTGGCGGGGTGGAGGAGGCGACCCAGATCAAGGCGGCGCACAAGGGCGTCCACATCATCGTCGCCACGCCGGGCAGGCTGATCGATCTGATCGACCGCCGGGTGCTGGATTTCAGCGCTCTCGACATGCTGGTGCTCGACGAGGCGGACCGCATGTTGCACATGGGTTTTCTGCCGGACATCGAGAAGATCGTCGGCGGGCTGCCGAAACGCCGGCAGACGCTGATGTTTTCCGCCACGTTTCCCAAAGAGGTCGAGTCCCTCGCGCGCCGCTTCCAATACCAGCCGAAGCTCGTGCAGATCGGAAACCGGACCAACCCCGCGGACACGGTGGACCAGTGCGTTTACGAAGTGCCAGCGCATCTCAAGAACGCACTGCTGCTTGAGCTGCTGCGCCAGCCCGGATTCAAGCGCGTGCTGGTCTTCGTCCGCATGAAGGATGGCGCGAATCGACTGACGGAGTTTCTCCAGGCCTCGCGCGTGATGGTGGCGCGGCTGCACTCAAGCCGCTCGCAGGATCAACGGCTCAAGGCGCTGCAGGATTTCAAGGATGGCAAGATCCAGGTGCTCGTCGCCACGGACATCGTCGCTCGCGGCATCGACATCGACGGCGTCACACAGGTGGTGAACTACGATTTCCCGGTCAATCCGGAGGACTACATCCATCGCATCGGCCGCACCGGCCGGGCGGAGGCCAAGGGCGAGGCGATCAGTTTCGTGCCCGAGGAGGACCTCAACCTGTTAGGCATTCTCGAGCTCACCATCACCCTGCGCCTGCCGAAGAAGCGTCTCAAGGGCTTCAACTACCACGCTCCAGTGCCTCCCTACAGACCCGGTGAATCCCCGCCGCGCCGGGACTGGCGGAAACGCACCCGCGAGCGCGAGGCGAGGAAGACCGGAGGGTCCGGGGGGCAAATCATTCCCGCTGCCGTGAAAAACTCCGCCCGCAAGCACGGTAAAAGGCCGGAGCGCGGGTGATTCCGCCAATTTGCCTGTATCCATGATTCCATCCATCCGTAATTCAACACCATGAAAGCCCGCTACCGTATTTCCCTGGCATCCACTTTGCTTCTTCTCGCCGCCCTGCCTGCCATGGCCGAGACCGCGCCGAAACCCCTGAAGATCCTGCTGCTCACCGGTGGTTGCTGCCATGACTACGCCACCCAGAAAGACATCCTCAAGAAAGGCATCGAGGAGCGCGCCAATGCCGTCGTGGACCAGATACACGTCGCTGACAGCAACACGCACCCGCAATTTCCGATCTATGGCAATCCCGATTACGCCAACGGCTACGACCTCGTCATCCATGACGAGTGCGCCGCGGACATCAAGGACGAGGCCGTGGTGCGCGGCGTTCTGAAGCCTCACGTGGATGGCATCCCGGGCGTCAATCTCCACTGCGCCATGCACAGCTACCGCACCGGCGATTTCAAGAAGAAGGTGGAAACCCTCGGCACCGCCGGCTCGCTCTGGTTTGAATACCTCGGCCTCCAGTCCAGCGGCCATGGCGCCCAGAAGCCGATCGCCATCACCTATACCGATCGCGAACACTCCATTACCCGTGGTTTCGAGAACTGGACCACCGGCAACGAGGAACTCTACAATAACGTCCGTCTTTTCGACAACGCCAAGCCTCTCGCCTCCGGCAAGCAGGAAAGCTCCGAGTTCGTCGTCGTCTGGACCAACACCTATGGCGACAAGAAGACGCGGGTCTTCAGCACCACCATCGGCCACAACAACGTCACGGTGAGCGACGCGCGCTATCTGGATCTGGTCACCCGTGGCGTCCTGTGGGCGGCCGGCAAGCTTGATGACCAAGGAAAGCCGCTGGCGGGCTATGGCCGCCCGGTGAAATAAGCGGTGTCTGGCCGCGTGCGGCGTCGTTTCCTTTTCTTGAAATCCACCCCCACACGGGGAATTTGGATTTTTTCATTGATCTGAAAGCTTTCTTCGAATGCGGTGATTCGGTTGCCAGTCTATTTTCACGGCAACTCAAAAAACCAAACAAACACTATCATGAAACAACTCTTGATCGCAGCCCTCTCTCTCTCCCTTATCAGCGCCGTTGAGGCTAAAGGCCACGGGGGTGGCAACAAGCCCAATCCCCAGCAGCAGAAACTGAAGAAGGAAAGGGAAGAGCGGGAAAAGGACCAGAAGGCCATCCAGGCCTATCTCGACAAGAAGGACAAGAACCACGACAGCCAGGTCTCGAAGGACGAGTATCTTGACGGCGAGGCGGACAAAGTCGCTGCGGAAAAGACATACGACCAGTATGATCTGAACCACGACCGTCAGCTCTCCAAGACCGAGATCGGAAAAATGCTGGGTCTGGGCAAGTGATCGAGGTGTAAGGGCCCCGTGCCCGATGGTGAAGAAATCGCAGTCAGTGGAGCATTTTCGGATTGCCCTCTCCCGGACTCTTGCTAAATCTCCGCCGTCGTCGCGATCCGTCAACGGTCACGCGTCTAAGTGAAATGCCTCGGTAGCTCAGTTGGTAGAGCAGTTGACTCTTAATCAATTGGTCCATGGTTCGAGTCCATGCCGGGGTACCACCTTAAAAACGAGAAAAGCCCCTGATTTCAGGGGCTTTTTCGTATCCAGGCTCATCGTCCCTTTTCCGCCGGCTTCCGTCAAATTCCGCCGAATTCCGGAAAAACGGTGCATTTTTGGCAACTGAATTGGCAACTATTTCGCCGTGAACCAACCGATGCCATCCGCCCGCCTGCCCGCCGCAACATTGCGCGAGTTCGAGAAGGCCGCGAAGACCGACTGGGAGGGTGGTGTTTCGATCAACGAACTGCTCGACCGGGTCAACCGGGTGGCCATGAATTTCCTGCCCGAAGAGGACCGGCGGCGGTCCTCGGTAGGGCGGGTAAGACGGATATTCACCGAGCGCAGCCTCCGCCACTACCAGACGCTCCACGCCATTGACGTTCCTGAGAAGCACGGCCGGATGGCGGTCTATGGGTTCCGTCACTTCGTTCAGGCGCTACTGATCCGGCGACTCCTGTGGGATGGGGTGGGGGCCGACCAGATCGTGGTACTGATGGTCGGGCGCGGCACTGAGGAGACTCGGACGATGTTTCTGCAAGGCGTGGAGTTCGTTGCCCGGCCCGGGGCAGCGGAGCGGGCTGCGGAGTCGGCACGCGCAACGACGAGCGTGAGAGCGGAGACCTGGAAGCGAATCGAAGTGGTGCCGGGCGTCGAACTCCACATTCGCGGCGGACTGCCGAAGCGTTCTGAGAAAGAAGTGAGGGAACTGCTCAGCCGACTAGAACGGGCATTGCGCGGCAATCTCTAACAAAGTTCAGAAAACCCTCGTCGCCGCCATTTTCAATGGCCAAGCGAACCGGGTTATCGTGGAGTCCATCATGCGCACCAAGGACAATCAATCACTTCTGTATCCCGCCGAGGTGTTTGTGGGGCCAGGATATCCGTCGCTCAATTTGACCCTCGGCCACAGGTGCTGGTCGCATTGCGCCGCATTGAAAAAGCAAGCGGTGCGGTTGGGAGAAGTGATGTGGAGCTGGACGGCGCTTCCGACCCCGCTTCCGACCCCGCTTACGGCGCGGATTACCAGCGGCGAGGAAACCGCAGGCGGTAGGGGCCCTTGATCGCCCGCAACTGTGGATGCGGAAGGGCCGGCCGGAGGTCATGTTCTGTGCCGTCGCGATCGACAAAAAGCGTACCGAGACCTTAAATGTGGCGATTCCTTTGGTGATCCAACGATGAAGATGCCTCTTGTCACGAATCTTCGATCTCAACCACAGACGACCCGATTCTCCGGACTGTCCGCACCCGAACAAAGGCATGCATGTGGATTGCTGATTCTGGCCAAGCCGGTGGTAGGGGCCAACGCGAAGCTCAACCTCGCCTGGGTTGGTATCGGCAACCAGGGCGGGCGGGATCTCATGAGTTGCTCCAAGAATAACAACGTCGTCGCCCTCTGTGAATGCGACCCGAACTGCTGGGGCAAGGCAAAGTCAAAATTTCCGGAGGCGAAGTTTTACAAGGACTTCCGCATCATGCTCCACGAAATGGGCGACAAGATCGATGCCGTGGGTATCGGCACGCCCGATCACACCCACTTCGCCATCGCATACGTGGCCATGAGCATGGGCAAACACGTTTTTGTCGAAAAACCCCTCGTGCATTCGTTGTGGCAGGCACGCACCTTGCAAAAAATCGCAGTCGAGAAGAAGCTCGTCACCCAGATGGGCAATCAGGGCCACGCCTCCGAAGGCGCGCCGCGTTCGGCGATCCGGACATGCCCTTCGGTATCATCCAGATCGCCGGATGGAGCAACCGCCGGTCGATGGAGTATGATACGAACCACCACTGCAACATCGTCCGGGAGGTTCAGTTCGACGTCTGGCAAAGCACTCCTCACACCGGACTCGCTGTCACCTTCGACACGAACTCCGCCGGCAACATCCACCCGGCCAACAAACTGCCTGTCGGCGAACGCTCGGCCCGCTGGGCCTTGGCGGAGGTCTATGGCGCCAAACGGGCCGGGTCCAACGAACCTCTTGAGTGGCACGGTCCGGTTTACGATGCCACTGAGTTCGTTGGTGGCCAGGCGATTGTCACCTTCAAGCAAGGAAGCGATCAAGGTCTGCGGCTCGACAAGGACACCGAGCTCGGATTCGCCGTGGCTGGAGAGGATAAGGTCTTTCACAACGAACATGCCCGCATTGCCCAGTCCAAGGACAGGCGCGTTCAGCTTGTTGTATAGAGTGAGAAGGTCCCAAACCCGGTTGCCGTCCGTTACGCCTCGTCCAACCTGCCCGTGGGCGGACTGATGAATGACCGCGAGTTGCCCGCCTTCCCGTTCCGCTCCGACAATTGGCCGATCACGCCGCACCAGTCGTCCGGGTCCTATGTGCGGGCGCGGGGAAACTGAATTAAAAAGACAGTGAGGGAACAAGTATCAATGACCCAGTGTTAGATCATCAGGTTCATCGTGCATCAGTTTGCCGGCATCAATTCTTTGTCGTGGAAGCGGAGGAAAGGCGTCTCACTCCGCGCCGCAACTCATCTTCCCGCAGGCCGATTTGCTCGACGGGTATGCGTTGGAAGCCCAGCGCCCACGCCGGTGAATCCTTCGTTAACACAAAGTCTTTGGCCGACGACTGGTCATTGGGTGGCTCCACGAGACTTGATCCGGCGTTGGTAAGATTACTATCGAGTCGCAGCATGTTCTCGGTTGCTTGCCATGCGACATCCATCCATTTGCCGACACATACATTGCGTTCGATCATGTTATCATCCGGCGGAATACCTTTGAAATCCTTGCCGGTGATCGCCGGGCCTTCAGGTGGTCCGTAGTGGCGGTCGAGGGACTTCATCTCCGGGTAGCGCTGGCGATACAAGGCCAGAGGCACATCGGCGAGCCGCCGGCGCATCGTTTCGCCCACCATATTGTGCCAGACCGGCGACGGGCTGAGACCGCGCCCATCCACGCGCACCGCAGGGTCGCAGTCCACGAAGAGGTTGTTCGCCACCCGATGATCGCGCCCGCCACCGATGAACATGGCCCGATGAACCTGGTAGAAGATGTTGCCGAAAACTTCCGTGCCGCTCACGCAGTCGTCCATGTAGACACCCATCGAACCCATGCCAACACCGCCGGTGTGATGAATGAAATTATGGCGGATTTGGTTCCCGCGAAAGGTGTAGTCCCGGCCGGTGTAGATCGCCCCGACGTCGCCGGTCTCCAGTGCGATGTGATGAATCTCGTTGAACTCCATCAGATGATCGTTGCCCCAGAAAAGAATTGCGCAGTGCGGGAGATCGTGGATGAGATTGTGCGAAGCCCGCAGCCCGACGCCCGTCATGGCCACCGCCGGCACGTAGCACTTGGACCAACGCCCGATGCGTTGGAAGTGGCAGTTCTCCACGAAATGCCCGCCCGGCGCGAGCGTCTGGCGGTCGCCTCCCGTCAAAGACACTCCGCCATCGCCGGTATCTGACACGTCACAGTTCACCACGCCATGATCTGTGCCGCCCGCGATCACCACGCCGGTGTTGCCGACATTGCGGATGAGGCAACCCGCGATGCGATTGCCCGCGCCACCACGGATTTCGACGGCGTTTCCGCGGGTGGCCTCGAAGATCAGTCCGCGAAAGGTGACGTGGGAAACGTCCTTGAGCTGGAGCAGCGGTTGTTCGAGCAGGGAGAAGACGGTCTCCTGCGCCGCTCTGTCCGGCGGCCAGTAGTAGAGGATGCCGGACTGGTGATCGAGAAACCATTCTCCCGGCTGATCAAGTTCTTCGAGCACATTGAGAAAGTAGAACCGCTGGTTTTTGCGAAAGCCCTGAAGGCCGAGAGGCGGGGCGGTTTTGACCAGACGTTGCGCGACATCGAGCGCCGCAACCCGCTCGTAAGTGTTGGCCCAATCGTAAGACCAATAGCCGTGCACCCAGAGTTCGCTGACGTCCTGCCAGCGCTGGGGCCGGTCGCCCGCGTAGTGAAAGCCGCCGGGCAATTGGCCGACGTTGCCGCCGTGTTCATCCACGTGATCGGAAGCGGCGGGATAGCCCGCGATCTTTGAAAACTCCCCCACGTTTGGCCAGCGGGCGAGCGTCATGGGACGGTGGTTGAAAAACAACTCACCATGCGCCGGCACGACCGCCCGGCTAAACCCGCGCGATTTCAGCTCCCCGAAATCCGCGATGCCGAGGGTGCGGAGATTCACCTGCCGGATGTGTGCACGCGCCCGCTCATCGAATCGCGCCAGCACCTTCGCATCGGCGACCGGCGCGAAGTCCTTCAGAGTGCGCCCGCCCAGCAAGCGCGCGGTCTCGTTCTTGTAAGCACGCCAGACCAGCGGCGATTCCGCAGTGCCGGAGTCGGCGGCCATGAGTTCAAGGGCGTTGGTGCGAACGTAGTCGCCGCCGCGCAGGAAGATGGTGGCTCCGCCTTTTGGCCATTGGTCCTCCGCCTTGATTTTTCGCATCGCATCGCGTGCGCGTTCCAACGTGGCGAATGGTTTCACCTGGGTTCCCGCATCGGCGTCACGGCCGTTGGGGGCGACAAAAAATTCCGTAACGGCGAAGGCGGGTCGCGCAAGGAGCAAAGCAACGCCTAAGAGCAGGCGATTCATCATGGCATGGGCTGGTGTCTTGGATTTGGAAAGTATTTTCTTTCATTTCGTGCTCAGCTTCCAGTCATCGGTGCGGAAGAGCGACGCTGGCAAACCCTCGCCATTCACCAGATTCGCGCCCTCGGGATTCGCGGCCCACGCATAGCGCACCGCCACCGGCTGCGGCACCTCCTTGCTGGAAACCACCACGGCCTCGCTTTCGATGTTAGCCTCGGCCCAAAACCATTTCTCGTCCGCCCCGGCGATCTCGAAGCGCTTGAGCGGGCCGCCGTCACGGCTCTTGAGCCCCTGTGCATGTGCAAACTCGATCCTTACCGAGTTCCCCTGAATCTTTGCACTCTTGTAAAGCGGTCCGGAGATGACGATGCCGGTCTTACCGTATTCCTTGGCCAGTGCCCAGCGGGCAAGGCGATTCCCTACATCCAGTTTGTTAGGTGGATGGATATTGTCGGGCGTGCCGATGTCATTGATCACCGCCATGCCGGTTTTTGGCAGGGCAAGGGCCAGGCGCTGGGCATTCTGCAACTCAGCCCATTCGTCCGGAATACCCGGCTCAGTGCTTGGTTGTTTGAAGTTCGCCAACTGTACGAAGTAGAAAGGCATCTCTTTCTTCCAGAGCCGGCGCCAGTCCAGAATCAACTGTGGAAAGATCGTCTCATATTGTTTCGCCCGGCTGGCGTTGGATTCCCCTTGATACCAAATTGCGCCTTTGAGCGCGTAGCCCACCCAAGGATGAATCATGCCGTTGTAAATCGCTGCGGGATTGCCGGAGTCCAGCGCCGGTGAAACCTGCTGACGCGGTCGGCGGGGCATTCCCTGATTTTTCTCCGAGGTCTTGTTCGATTCGTTGCTCTCGGCCGCCTTCTTTTCCCATGCGGCCAGCGCCGCCTCGTAGTCGGCCTTGACCTTCTCCGGATCAAAATTCTTCATCTCGGCATCAAGTTGGTCCACCAGCGACTTTCCTTCCGGCGTCGTTGACAAGCCCTCACGACTGGTGAATGCCTCGGATGGACGACCTCCCCAGGCCGTGCAGATGATGCCTACCGGCACCCCCAGTTCCTGGTGCAACTTGCGACCAAAGTAATAGCCCACGGCCGAAAAATTCCCGACGTTCCCGGGATGGGTCTCGAGCCACGAACCGCCCACATTGCGCTGTGGCGTCGCGGCGGTGACACGATCGGACAAGAACATCCGGAGTCCCGGGAAATTGGCAGCGGGAATGTCTTCTTTCGCTCGTTCGGTTAGGGCGAGTTTCCACTGCATGTTAGACTGCCCGGAGGCCATCCAGACTTCACCAACCAGCAAGTCCGCGACCTCGATCGTGCCACTCGAGTCCCCGCTCACCGTCATCTTGCGACCGGCCGCGTTGGCTGTTAGGTTCTTGAGTTCGATTCTCCACTCGCCGTTCTGGCTGGCTTTTTCAACGACCTTCTGGCCGCCGAAATCCACACTGACAGTCTCACCGGGGCTGCCCCATCCCCAGACGGGAACGATCACTCCCTGTTGCAATACCCCGTGGTCACTGAACATCCGCGGCAACTCCACCGCGCTCGAAGTCAACCCCATCGCTCCTGATAGAAGCGCCACCCTTAAAATGCTGGATTTTCGCACCCCCGGCCTACGCGTGAATTCGACGGTTATTTCAAAAAACATTCGAATAATTTGCCCTAAATATAGGCCAGTTATCCATTAATAAAAACAAAAAGCATCTTTACTCAATCATGCCAGGATCGATAGCTGGTCGGGGAATTATGTTCCATCAACAGCCTGATGAACGAGTGTTTCCCCGGATGCAGGAAAAAATCATGAACGACAATAAAACAGGAAATGCAGGGCCCAGTGACGTGATCGCCGTCAAGAAGCTTGGCGAGGCGCGGGAACAGATACTAGCGGAGCTACGCAAAACGATCGTAGGAATGGAGGAAGTCATCGATGAAACGCTGATTGCAGTGTTGTCCCGCGGTCACGTGCTTCTCGAAGGGGTGCCGGGATTGGCCAAGACACTGTTGGTGAGTTCCATTTCCAAGTGCCTGTCCTTGTCGTTCCACCGAATCCAGTTCACGCCGGACCTGATGCCATCGGACATCACCGGATCCGAAATCCTGCAGGACAATCCGGAAACCGGAAAACGCTCCTTCCAGTTTGCCAAGGGGCCGATCTTTTCCAACATCCTGCTCGCCGATGAAATCAACCGCACGCCTCCGAAAACGCAGGCCGCGCTGTTAGAGGCCATGCAGGAAAAAATGGTCACCGCCGGCGGCAACAATTTCAAACTCGACCTGCCGTTCTTTGTGCTCGCCACTCAGAACCCTCTGGAACAAGAGGGGACTTACGCCCTACCCGAAGCCCAGTTGGACCGATTCATGTTCAAGGTGCATGTCGCCTATCCCAGCCTGGAGGAGGAGGTGGAGATTATGCGCGTGGTGGGCGGGCGGCAGGAAAACCCGATGAAAGCGGTGTTGAGCAAGGAGGAGATTCTTCATTTGCAGGATCTCGTGACTCGCGTTCCGGTGGCCGACCACCTGCTTCATTACACCGCCCGGCTGGTACGTGCCACGCGTCCTGCGGACGAAACTGCTCCGGATTACATCAAAAACTGGATTTCCTGGGGTGCCGGTCCGCGTGCCTGTCTGAACCTGGTGGGCGCGGCAAAAGCCCGCGCGGTCCTCGCGGGGCGATTCAATGTGGCCATTGACGACATCCGGGCGCTGGCCCTGCCGATCCTGCGTCATCGCATCGGCTTGAATTTCGCCGCGATGTCCGACGGGGTGACCACGGATGACGTGATCAAGAAACTCATGGCGAACATTTCCGCCACCGGCGAAACCGGGAACAGCGGCAAGGTGATGGCCCATGCAAGCTAAGTATCTCGATCCCGCGATCCTCAGCTCGATCGGATCGCTCGACGTCGTCGCCAGGCAGGTGGTGGAGGGCGTGCGCATCGGCATGCATCGCAGCCCCGCCCGCGGGATCAGCAGCGAGTTCACTGCTTACCGGCAGTATGTACCGGGCGACGAGGCGCAGGCGATCGATTGGAAAAGCTACGCCCGATCCGACCGCTACTACGTCAAGCTGTATGAGGCCGAAACGAATTTTGTTTCCAACCTGTTGATCGATGCCAGTGGCTCGATGACTTATGCTTCGGGAAAAATCAGCAAACTCGAGTATGCGAAGTTCATGGCCGCCAGCATGGCCTACCTGATCACCGATCAGGGCGACTCGGTGGGGGCCGCGGTATTCGACGGGGAACTGCAATCCTACATTCCGCCAAAAAGCGGCAAGAGTATCCTCAACGATATTTCCCGGGAATTGGAAAAGGCGACTCCGAAACCGCGAACCAATGTGGGTGCCGTGCTGAGCAACTTCGCGCACCGGATGGCGAGGCGCGGTGTGGTGATGTTGTTTTCCGATATGTTGGATAAAACGGAGGATTTCGTGGCCGGCATCAATCACCTGCGTTTCCGTGGGCACAACGTCGTCGTTTTCCATATCCTCGATCCCTACGAACTGGATTTCCCGTTCAAAGGCACCTCCAAGTTCGTCGGACTCGAGAACGATGGAGAATTGATCACACAGCCGGACCGCCTTCGAGAGAACTATCTGAAGGAGCTGGAGCTTTTCATTTCCGGCATCCGGCGCGCCTGTGCCAAGGCGCAGGTCGATTACGTCCTGGTCAACACAGCGGAGCCGATCGAGCACGTGCTCTCGGGTTTCCTGCGGCAACGGAGTTTGATGAACGGGAGATGACTAACATGAAGCCCGCATCCGTTCCAACGACACTGCTGCTTGTCGGCATCATGCTCGGTTCCATCTGCCACGGAAGAATGCGACGAACGGAAACCGCCTCCACCTCACTGGTCCGCGCGGATGACATCGTGATTCTGTATGAGGACAACCTGCAGGCCGCGCCCAAAGGTTGGACGATTCCCTCCGACATTCACAAGGCATACACCGAGAGTGTGAGTTATGGCGGATCAAGCGGAATCCCGGACGCCACCCGCACAGGGAGTTTCGGTCAAACCTCCGATCGCGGGTTTTACACCACCTGGAGGGAAATCGCGCCTCTAACCAATCAAGCCTACGCCGAGGGCAAAACCACGATTTTCGACGGTCATGTCTCGAATTTGGTCACACCACCCTTCGAACTGAAGCTCGACTACATTACCTTCCTGATTAGCGGTGGGAACATGCCGGACAAGGCCTGCATCAATCTTCTGATAGATGGGAAAGTCGTGAGGACCGCCACCGGGAGCAATCATGACATCCTGGAGTGGGCGGCGTTTGAGGTGAAGGAGTTCCGCGGGAAAAAGGCGCGCATCCAAGTGCTCGATACCAGCACTGCCGCGCTCGGCTACATCACGGTTGACTGCGTTTGCCAAAGTCCAGATTCCAAAGGCGCGGTACGTATCATTTCGCTGCCACCATCGGCTGCCTCGAAGATTGCCGGGCGGGCGGAGACGGTCTCGGGCCAGTTCACCGGGGCACCTGAAATTGCGGGTGGAGAGCTGAGCTTCGGCGGACAGCCCTTGGACCTGAAAGACCTGATGCAGTGGGACTCCGGAAGCAGATCCGATGGCACCGGAAAACGCGTGCTGCTGGTCAACGGCGACAGCCTGGCAGCGGATGTCATCGGACTGGAGGAAAAGAAGTTGGTCATCCGGCACGCGGTCTTCGGTGAAATGCGAGTGGCTGTTGCGGATGTCGCACAAGCCCTGTTCCAGCCTGGACCTGCGGTCGAGGCCGCGCCCGGCACCTTGATTCACTCCAACGGCAACAAGATTCCGGGCGAGTTGATGTGGATCCGGGATGACAACATCTCGATCAAATGCAGTCTCGGTGCGGTCCCGCTGCCGAGGGCGCGAGTCATCGCGTTCGTATTTTCAAAAACGAAACCCACTGCCGCCGCTTCCGATACCGTGGTGCTGGTGGACGGCAGTTCGCTAACTGGAAAACTTACGTTAGATAAGGAAAACCTCCTGCTCGCCCACGTTGCGCTCGGGTTGGTGAAGTTGTCCGTGGCAGACGTCGCACGCATCACGCGCAGTCTTCCGGGCGTGACTCCGTTAGGCAGTCTCAAGGGGGAAGTTCGGGAACAAGTCGGCCCCATTTCGCCACCTGCACCACTCCAGGTCCAAAGTGATTCGGGCGATGCACTGCGGATGTTTCCACGGACCGCGATGCGCTTCTCGCTGCCCATAGGAAAAAGCAACAGACGTTTCCGGGCGACTCTGGTTCCTGTTGCTAACAGTCAGTTCCCCATGACCGCCGTAGTCCGCGCCGGGGCTAACAGCAAGACCGTTGCCGTCCCACCGGACAGCGCCGGTGTCGGGATTGATCTCGACCTTGGGTCTGCCGATGAAATCGAAATCGTCACGGATTCCGCCGGGACGATTTCCTACCCCTGCGGCATCGAGTGGCGCAATGCCATGATCGTGGAGGAAACGAAACCATGAGTTTTCTGAATTCATTGCCCCTTTGGTCCGGCTTGGCCGCGCTCGGCGTGTCCGTGCCGGTCCTCATTCACCTGTGGAGCAGGAATCAGAAGTATCAGATTCCCTGGGCTGCGATGGAACTCCTGAAAAAGGCGATGATCGCCAGATCCCAGAAGATCCAACTGGAGGATTACGTGCTCCTCGCGCTCAGGTGTCTGACGCTCATTCTCATCGCCGCCGCGCTTTTAAGGCCGCTATTCAAAACCTCCGGAGCCGCAGGTTCCGGCGGCGGAAACACGGGAGTGGTGATCGGCATCGACGCGTCCTACAGCATGAATCACGGCGATCCCGCCCGTTTTGAAAAGGCGCTCGGCAAGACCCGCGAAATCCTCTCGACACTTCAGCAAGGTGATCCCGTGAGCGTGGTGTTGATGAGCAAGAACCCGCAGGTGCTGTTCCGCCGGACCGGCTACGAGCCGGGTGTTTTCGCCCAAGGCTTGGACAAGTCAGCCTCCGTATCCGCGCATCCCTTGAACTTGGAGCGGAATCTGGAACGACTCCAGGAACTGGTTGCCGAACTGAAGACATCAAGGCGGGAATGTTATATCATCACCGACGCACAGGTGACCGATTGGCAGACCCTGTCCGACCAGAGCCGGAGCAACCTGCAAAAGCTCTGTGGTGAATCGCGCGTGGTCGTGGTGCCGGTGTCCGCCAGTGACACGGAAAACCTGGCGATCACCGATTTCAACTTTTCCGCAGGCTCGCTGCAACGTGATGGTTCGGCACGCTTCGCGGCCATCGTCCGCAATGCGGGCAGCAGCGCGGTGGAGGCGGCAACCGTCGAGTTCCTCGCCGACGGAAAGCTCAAGTCCCGGCAGGACGTCGGCCGGCTCGAACCGGGCGCAACCCGTCCCGTTTCGTTCTTCACCTCGTTCGACGAAGCGGGCGAGGTCGCCCTAACGGCGCGCCTGTCCAAGGATGATCTAACCGATGACAACGAGCGCCATGCGATCGCGCGAATCCGCTCTTCCATCCGTGTCCTGTGCATCGACGGCGATCTATCTGAAAACACCGGCAGCGAATCGCGGGGCGCTTACTACGCGGTCCGCGCACTGCGCCTCAAGCACCTTGAAGAAAGCGCCCCGGTCAAAGTCACCCACGTCGATGCGACGGATTTGTTAGGAGAAAAACCTGGCGACTACGATCTCGTGGTGATGATCAACGTGCCGGGCCTGACCGAGGAGTTCGGAAAAAGATTGCGCGAATTCACCGGTGCCGGCGGAGGGCTCATGGTTTTCCTCGGCGACAAGGTGGACCCGGAACAATACAACACGATCCTTGCCAGCGGGGAACATCCGGTGTTACCGGCACGACTGGTCGAGGCGGCCGTTCACAAAGACCCAACCGAAGGCTGGCAGATCGTTTCACCCAAAAGCGATCATCCGCTAGCAGCAGTCGTCGGCAGCCTGCCTGCGGACCTGACGGCGTCCGCGCGTTTTCACACCGCCGTTCGTGCCACGCCGCTCGACGGCGGTGAGACCATTCTGGAATTGGGCGACGCAAAACTGCCGCTCCTGTTAGGCAGCCGGGACGGGCGCGTACTGCTGTTCACTTCCTCCGCCGACCGTTCATGGAACAGCCTTCCGGTGCATCCCCTTTACACCATTCTGATGCAGCAATCCGCGACCATGCTCTCCAGCCGGGCGGAACTCGGTCAAGGCATCGTCGGCGCACCCGTCGCAGTGCCGTTGCCGGGGCGCATGGCGGGCGACAAGGTCACCGTCACCGACCCACTGGGCGCGGCGCAACCCGTGCAGGTCACGGTGGTCGAGGGTTCCACAGTCGGCTTCATCACGCCTGAAAAACCGGGGATTTACCGTGTCGCCGCCGATTCCGGCCAGGAGGGCGCGGCCGTGGCGGCGAATGTCGATACCGTTGAGTCGGACATCCGCAGCGCGGACATTGCTGCCCTGAGGAAGTGGCTTGCTGACGTTCCGGTCGAAGTGGTTTCCGAAGGCTTGGCCGACCTGGCCTTGAACAACCGCACCGGTCGTGATTTGAGCCTTCTGCTGCTCGCGCTGGGCATCGTCTGCTTCTTCGCGCAGGGGCTTTTCGCAAACCATCTATCACGCCGCAAACACGCCGACTCGGGTGATGTCATGGCATCGCTGCTAGGGAGCCGCGTGGCCGCATCCAGGAGATCCTGAAACATGCTTAACCGACTATTCAATCTCGAAGACGGGCAGCGCATCATCGACATGGAGTTGTTGATGCGCGGCAGCCAGGCCCTGCTGGCCGTGTTCCTCATTGCGGCGCTCGGTTACACCATTTTCTACTATCGTTCGGTCTGTCGGATTCCGACGAAAGGCCGCAAGATCATGGGGCTCTGCCATCTGTTAGCACTCGCGCTCCTGATCGTCATCGTGGCCATGCCTGTGGCGAAGGTTCGTTATGCGAAAACCTATCGACCGACCATGCTCATGCTCGTCGACACTTCGCGCAGCATGGCGGTCGAGGACAAGCGAGTGACCGCCGAGTCCCTTGCCGAAGCGGCGAAAATTCTCGGTGGGCTGCCTTTTGACAAGGAGGTCGCTGCCGACGTGATCCAGCAGCAGTTAGGAAAATCAAAGGGGGCATCCCGGCTCGATCTGGTGAAGGCCTTGTTTGCGCACCCCCAGATCGATTTATTGCGGCGCGCCGGAGAGCGATTCGATGTCCGGTTTTTCAGCTTTGATCGGGGGATCGCACCCGAAGGTGGAGCGGATGATGCAAAGGCATGGCTGGCGGACCGCAAGGCGAATGGCGACGAATCGCGCATCGGAACCGCCGTCCGTGAAGCAGTATCGCGCTATACCGGCCTGCCGGTCGCTGGCGTGATGGTGTTCAGTGATTTCGGTTGGGTAAACGGCGAAGACCCGGTCCGTGTGGCTACTGAGATGCAGAAACGAGTCATCCCGATCTATCCGATCCCCATCGGCCTGCCCGCGCCACCGGATGTCATGATCGGCGAGATCATCGCGCCGGAAGCCGTGTTCCAAGGCGATCCGGTGACGCTACGGGTCCGCGTGCAGTCCCAAGGGCTCGATGGACGGAGCACGACGTTGAAGCTCAAAGTGGACGGTGAGGAGACGCAGAGCGAGGCGGTCGTTCTTGCTGAAGGCTCACAGTTCGTAGAGATGAAAATCCAGCCGAAGCAGAGTTCCGGTGCTATCCAGCTCGACTTCGAGATCGACGGGACAGAGGCCGATTCCAACCCGAAGAACAATACCGCGTCGCACCGCATGAGGATCATCGACGAGAAGATCAAAGTACTCTATGTGGAAGGATCGCCGCGCTGGGAATTCCGCTACCTGCGCTGGGTGCTGATGCGCAATCCGCATTTGAAAACGCGTTTCCTGATGACCCAGGGCGACCCGGATCTCCCCAAGCTTTCCCCGCAATACATGGCGGGATTCCCCAAGGACGTCCGCAATATTTTCGAGTACGACCTGATCATCATCGGCGATGTTCCGTCGAGCTACTTCAAACCCGGAGAGCTGGAGTTGCTAGAAGAACAGATCAAGGAACACGGCGGCTCGCTGATCATGCTGGCCGGTTCGCAGAGCGCGCCGTCGAGTTATGTAAACACGCCTGTTGCGCGGATTCTGCCGGTCAATATTGGCGTCGGCAAAGCGCAGGCGATCGCCAACAATCGTTTCCCGAAAATCCCGAAAGACGAGGCACGCAGCTCCATCACCACCCTTGCGGATTCCCCGGAGGTCAATCAGCAGATCTGGTCCAAAGTGAGACCCCTCGGCAGGTTGCCCATCCTCGACGGACCCAAGGCCGGGGCCAACGTGCTGCTGAATCTATCAGGAGATTCGGCGGGCACCCCGGACTATCCCATCGTGTCCTGGCAAACCTATGGCAAAGGCAAATGCATGTTCGTTGCCTCGGACCGGCTCTGGCGTCTGCGGTTAGAAGTTGGCGACGCCCACCACGCCCGCTTCTGGGGGCAGTCCATCCAGTTTCTCGCGATGTCCCGCCTGCTCGGCCAGAACAAACGCATTTCGCTGCAGACCGAGCGCACAAGTTATAACCCCGGCGAACCGGTCCGGATCTACGCCAACGTGTTGTCCGACTCCTACGAGCCCGTGGAGAAGGAATCGCACACCGTCGTGATCGAACGCAGCGGCGGCACGGACTCCCCACAGCAAGTGGTGCTTGTCCCGGACCCCTCGACTCCGGGAGTCTATTTCGGAACGCATGTTGCCGGTCAAAAAGGCGACTATCTGTTGCGTGGCCGGGACGGTGAAACCGAGATCACCGGAACCGTCGAGGTCACGGTGTCCGACGACCCGGTGGAGGATCGCGACACCGCCGCGAAACCGGAGATCGCCCACGCCATCGCCAAGGCATCCGGCGGCAGCGTGATCGCGCCCCGCGCACTGTCCGGGTTGATCGATCAAATACCGGCCCCGGAGATGTCCCGGATCGTGGCGAGGGAAATGGAGTTATGGGATACTCCGTTGCTTTACCTCCTGCTGGTCCTGCTGCTCGGGATCGAATGGTTTCTAAGGCGGAGGGAAAACCTGTTGTAACCCCATGAGTTCACCGACCGAAATGACGATTGAACAACAACTCAAGCATGCCTGGAGGCAGGAACGTCGCTTCTGTCACCTTCGTGGTCTCGGCCGCTCCGTGATCTGGCTGGTGACGCTCGTGTTGATCGGCCTGCTCATCGACTGGGGTTTGCTCTTTAAGACCCGGATGCCCGGGGGCGTTTCGGTCATCCTCGGAATCACCGGTCTGGCCACCATGCTGTGGGTGATCTGGCGCGACTGGCTCAGCCGCCTGCGGCCCTACGACGCCACCCGGATTGCCGTGGAAGTCGAGGCGAAACATCCGGAACTCATGTCGTCGCTGGTATCCTATACCGAGCTGGAAAGCATGAAACGCCAGTCCCACGCCTCGCCGGAGTTGCTCGATGCGATGCGGGATTTTGCCATCCAAAAATCCCACCAGTTGCAGTTCAGCGACATCATCGATTTCTCGCAGATCAAGAAACTCGTGGTCTTCGCAGCTGTCGTGCTTTTGGTCGCCGCAGCGTCGAGCGTGCGCTGGTCCGCACATTTCGGCGCCCTCTTCAAACGCATGGCTGGCATCGAAACAACCTATCCCCTGCAAACCCGGTTGGCCGGGATCAGCGGAGACATGGTCGTGCCGTTCGGGAAATCCGCCGACATCAACGCCACCGCCGGGGGAGTCATTCCGGAAAATGCAATCCTCCACATGAAGCCGACGGACGGGGCGAAGTCATGGAATGAACTGCCGATGGACAAACTCGCCAACGGGTTCACCTTCCGACGCGTGTTAGAATCGCCTGACCGTGACATGCGCTACTTCGTGACCATGGGCGACTATCGCTCGGCTGAGTTCGGAATTTCCGTCGTGCGTGCCCCGCGAATCGTGAAAGCGGAATTGCAGTTGACCTTCCCCGCCTATCTGAACCGCGCGCCGGAAACGACCGATCAGCTCAACCTTGAAGTGCCCGAGGGCACGCGGATCGACTGGAAAATCGCATGTGACAAGCCCGTGGGAAAACTCGGTGTCATTTACGGCGACCAGCGCCTCGACGCCACGATCGGCGAGGGAGGAAAAGACATCAACTTCTCGCTAACAGCCGACCGGATGTTCAACTACACCTTCGAGTGGATCGAAGGTGGCAGTGGCAACCGTTTCCAATTCCAAGACGTCGAATACAGCGTACGGGTCGTCAAGGACGGCCTGCCCCAGATCGCGTTTGTCGGTGAGACTCCCAATGGACCGGCCACCCTCGGAAAGAAAGTCGAAATCCGATGGCAGGCACAGGACGATCACGGCTTGGACAAGATCTGGCTGGTCTATTCCGTGTCGGCTCAAGGTCGCCCCGAAGAAGGCAGTGTACCGCTTGGAAAAGGACGGATTCCTCTCCCGATGCAGCAAGGCCAAACGAGTTTCAAGAATGTTCACACATGGGTGCTCGCCGACGATATCATCACTCTTGGACCGGGCCAGCAAGTCGATTACCATCTTGAAGCATCAGATCTGCGGCCGGATGAGTCCGGTGAACGGATTGTTCGTTCGCCAGTGCGGCGACTGTCGATTGTCAGCAACGAGGAATACCTGGAGTGGTTTCGGCGCGAACTAACCATTCGCAACGAGGCCGTCAACGCGACTTTCATCACTCAGAGAAATACCTCGAAACAAATCAAAAAGCGATTGTCCGAACCGGAAGGAGACCAAAAATGAAACCGACTCCGCACCGCATCCTGTTTACCTTCTTGTCTCTAGCAGTCCTGCTCCCGGGCCTGCCACGGGCATTCGCCGATGAACCTGCGCCGCAGTCTGGCGAGGATTTGCGCAAGCTGGAATCCCAACAAGGCGCGGAGGCGAGAAAACTGGGCAAGGTGGCTGGCGATGTTGCCAGTCTGTTGGAGGACCTTAAGTCCAACGGCCTGCTAGATCAGGGTGGCGGCAAGAAGGTCGAAACATTCAAAGAGGTGATTCATCAAGTGGCCGAGGACCGGCTTCCGGCTGTGGCGACGCACCTGCGCAACGCGCGACTTGAAAGCGATGCCAGACAACACCACATGAAATCCGCCGATGAGGAGATGGATGCCATCGTCGCGGAGCTTGGCAAGGTTTTGGCGGGAAGCGCTTCCATGCTGGCTGGCGAGGCGCTGGTGGAGGAACTCAAGGACATGATCAAGGTGCAGACTCTCGTGCGCGGCAGGACGGCGGAATGGGGGAAAACCATGCTCATCAGTCCCGAAACATCAGGCGCTGGGAAGGGACCGCTGATGCAGGAACAGACGACGATCCTGGACCGCAATGGCAAATTCCTTGAGCAGTTGGCCAAAGCCCGTGAGGAAGCGGCGGACGAAGCTGCCAAATCACGCTTCCAACAGGCCGCCGAGGTGCTCAACCCGGAACCGCCGAAGAACAAGGATTTCCAGGAGATCATCGAAACCCGAACCACCTCTGCCAATATCCTGCAGGCTGCCATCACCCAGATTGACAGCGGGGATGTTCTCTCTGCGGTCGGCGCGCAGGACGCGGTCATCGCCATGCTCAAGTCTGCCTTGCAGATTCTATCATCGGGCCAGTTTGAACTCGCCGACTTTGTGGCGGGTCTTGAGAAACTGATTCAAAAACAGAAAATCCTCATGACTGAAACGGAAGCCGAGCAGGATCTGGCTAACAAAACCGCGTTTTACGAAGCCCGCCAAATCGAGATCCGGGATGAGATCAACAAATCCGCCTTCGACGCGCCCGACCTGTTTGTGAACAAGGAAGGGGAATATCTGGCGGAACCACTGATGATCTCGCTTGGCGAGGCGATCGATGCCATCAAGGCGGCTGAAAAGGAAAAGTCCGTGGCCGCGCAGAAGAAAGTCATCGTTCTTCTGGAGTCGGTTTACGGCAGTGCCTCCATGACCGCGGATGAAGTGGGGAAGGAGGCACACTGGGTCAAATCACCGGAAGTGCCCGAGGCGTTGTTCAAGCTGCCACCCGACGGAGAAGAGGCAGACGTGGCATTGGCGGACACGGCCATACCGGAATTTTTCGAATCGGCGGCGGCCTACGAATTAAGTATCCCGGAGGGAGGCAAGGGAGCCGCTCCCGGTGCCACCGCCGCCGCGGCGAATCTGATCATCGGACTCACCGAACATGAGGAAGAAGCGAAGGGCGTAACGGACGAAGGCGCAGCCTCCGTGGGACAGAATAAAAACCCCAGTGGTCCGGGCAGCAACGAGATGGGCTATGCAAATGCCGTTAAAAAGGAAGGCCTCGCACGCGATTCGATGCAACGCCAACAACGGAAGGCGAAAATCCAGGACTATGTCCGACAACTGCCACCTGAATTCCGCAGTCAGGTCGCGGACTACTACGAGCTCATCTCGGAATGAAACAACCTATCAGAATGAGAAGCCTAACCACTTTATCCGCAGTTACCGCAATCTGCTTCGCCGGATTTTCCACGATCCACGCCCAGGAAGCGGAACAGCGCACTTCCATCGCGCGCTTGCCGGCCGAGGTGAAGCAATCCATCAACCGCGGACTGGAATTGTTCGCCGCCTCGCAAAATACCGATGGAAGCTGGGGCGCCAGCCACCGCAGCGGAGGAACCGCCCTCGGGTTGATGTCATTCATGCTGCAAGGCCATGTCCCCGGCGAGGGAGAACATGGCGAGGCCATGAACAAGGCGATTGATTTCCTGTTATCCGTGCAGAAGGGCGGATACTTTCACGATGCATCGGACCGCGGCATGTATGAGCACGGCCTTGCCCTTCTCGCGCTATCCGAAGCCTGGGGACAGAGCAAGGATCCGCGAATCCGCCAGGCTCTGATCCGTGGCGTCAACGCGACGATCAATGCGCAGAATTACGAGGGCGGTTGGCGCTACACCCCGCGCCCCACTTCTGCGGATACCTCCTGCTCGGCGATGCAGATCGTGGCGTTGGCTTCGGCCCGCGAGTCCGGGATCGCCGTGCCCGCGAAAACCATGCAGCGGGCGGCGGAATACCTTTTCGCGTGCGAGGTGCGGTCCACCGGCGGCTTTGCCTATCAGCGGGTGTCGGGCGCTCCCCTGGGCGGTGGAGGCTTCGCCCGGACCGCCGCCTGCACCCTGGCCCTGATGCTGTGTGGAGAGCACCAGCACCCTGCAACACGCGGCGGTGTGGCTTTCCTCAGCGCAACGCCCGATGCCGGGTTCGAAGGCTCCGACCCGACCTTCCACTACGGCCAGTACTATGCGGTACAAGTCATGTATCAGGCGGGCGATGACGCTTTCAACAAGTGGTATCCGAGGGTCTCGAAAGCCCTCCTCGCCAGCCAACATGAAAACGGCGGTTGGGGATTGGACAAGAATTCATTCAGCGCCGTTGATACGGGATTCGTCATCCTGACGCTCGGAGTGCCCTATCGTTTTCTGCCAATCTACCAGAAGTGAATATGGGAATGCAAATCACAGGTCACAAACTCCCTCATGCCGGAATGTGGACACGCACCGCCATCCTGACCATTCCGCTACTGTTAGGGAATTTCGTCGTCGCTGCCGATACAGTCGAACCGACGAAAGCGGTCGAACAAACCTCCGGCAACACCGATGAATCTCTTGTCAAACTCGGGGATGAACTCACGAAAAATTATCCCGCCGATTTGTTCGAGGATCTCACCGCAGGTCGGGTATCTAAGCCAAACGTTGCGGCGAAGCAGGCTGCGGCCGCCATCCTCGAACTTCAGCGCGAAGGCAAACTGTCCGCTGGGTCACTGGCGGTGAAACGCGCCTTTGTTTACGGCTTTCTAACGGCCTACAAGGATCCGACCCGACTTCACGAGGCGCTCGCCATGTATGAACAAATCGCCGTGGCGAACCACGATCATCCGTTTTGGCGTGTGGTCCGCGCACGTTGCGCCCGCCTGATGGATCATGCCGAGACCCCGCAACTCTACGATCAAGTCGCCGCCGACATGAAAGGCGCGCCACCCGATGATGAAGTGCGCATCATGTGGGAGACAAATCGCAAGGAGTTCGACGTGGATTCCCTAACAAGAGAGGCATGGGCCAGGCAGACCACGAGGTTCGTCATCGATGCTGCGGGGCCCGACGTTCCCGGTTCTCCACCGATCAAGGGAAGTCCGTTTCCCATACTGGACCTGTTTGGCACCATCGATTCGGATGTGGAGGTTTGGAACCAGGCCCTCGGCGCGTCCTTATCCACCCATGCGAAAGACTTCGACGCATTGATCGCCCAAGCCGCTAAATTCGGGGAGCTGCCATGGCTTGACGGATGCGGGTTTCTCAACACGGAAAGAGCGCTCGCCGCGCATTTGTTAGGCAGACCGGAAGCTGAACTTGCCGGACTCCGCACCTTGCAGGAGACGGGTTTCAAAAAGGCAAGCGCCCAGCCAGCCAAGCCCTCGAAACCATTGGATCTTTTCCGACGCTATCCATGGTCGGAATCAGCGCAGCGCTTGCTTCTGCAATCCGCGCAGCAACAACTCTTCCAAGGTGAAGTGCAGTGCGCGTTCCGCAGCTACCAGGATGTGCTGCGTCACGCGGAAACGCAGGACCTCCGCGAACAGGCGCAAGTCGGCCTGTGGGTGGGTCTGTCGCAGTTTGGAAAAGCTGGAGACGTTTCTCGGGCGTTTGACGGTGTTGCTCCAAAGTCAACGTGGCCATGGTATGGCAAGCGTGCAACGACGGATGAAATCAAGCAACTACTCGTCCGGAAAAATGAAGATGTTTCACAATCCGCGTCTCTCGAATCGCTCCGGCCTCGCATCATCCATCTTCCGCCGGCCCAGTTTTCCGGCGAGGTCTTCAATGTGGACATGCAGGCAAGCGACGGACACCTGTTAGTGAGCAGCCCGCGCATGATGGCCATGTATTCCACGGACGACCTCTCGAAGCCCCTGTGGAGCGACCTCAAGCGGATGGACCGGTACTCTTGGGGAAACGCCCCCTATCGCCCGCGCTTCGCCGGACAATCTATCATCACGAGCTATGACAATCGAATGGTTGCGCTGAACAGCAGCGACGGCATGTCGGTGGGCGATGGCAGCCCGCACGATCCCCACTCGTTGCGGCTGTATCGGCCGACGGGCAGTCCGCTGGTTGCCGATCACCAAGCGTTCGGGGTTCAAGCGGTGCAGACCTCGACCATACTCGAGCGATGGCCGCCGGAAACCAGGAACTTTGCCGATATCGCGCTCAGTTGTTTCGAGATCGATGGCATGAAACACCGGTGGACCCGCGTTTACGATGTCGCGCAAACCATCGGCGAACCGGCATTGCACCAGAGCGTCGGCAGCGAACCGCAGGCCAGCGACGGTGCCATTTACTTCTGCTCCAATTCCGGCCGGGTGATCCGGGCGGATATCCGCGACGGCGAAATGGACTGGATTCATTTCTTCCGGCCACTCGCCCACCCGGACGACGTGCCGTCCGAGTGGAATCTCGGCACTTCCACGATCGTGACCGCGGACAAGGTGATCTGCATGCCAAAGTATTCGGGCCGGCCGTTCGCCTTGGACAAGGAAACCGGACGCTGTGTCTGGCGGACTCCGCTGCTGCGGGGGCGCGAGTTGCTGGGCATCTGCGAAGACCTGTTACTCGTGGTGGGTGACAATTCGCTTTATGGCATCGACGTCAACAACGGCAAAATGCGCTGGGGACAGCGGCTGTCCGCCGAGCATGCTAACGGATTCCAGTTGCCGCGCGCCCAGTTGATCGGTTCATCGGTTTACTGTGGCACCAAGAACTCCCTCCAGCGTTTCGACGCGCGCAACGGCTCACTGCTCGAATCGCGGCCTTGGAACATGGGCAAGGAATGTCCGATGAGTTTCATGATTCAAGGAACGGACCTCTTCGTGATCAGCGATCAGCCGCTGCGAAATGAATTCTACGACCGCCAGCTCGTCGATTGCTATGCAAGAGGCTCGGCGCTTGCCCCCCAGCGGGACGGGAACGTGATGAAGCGGGACGACGGCACCCTGGTGATCTGGGGTGATTGCATGCTCATGTGCGTCAGGGAAGGGCAGCTTGTTTGGAACCGCTTCGTCAGCAATGCCGTTGCGAGCCGGAGCAGGATCACAGATGATCGCGACAAAGTTAGATTGAGTTGGACCGAAGCGTCATCCGACCACGACATGGCCACTGGGGAATTGCTGGGAATCAGGAAAATGCCGCCACCTAACACGGGGAAGTGATGCGGATTCGCATGGATCACACCAAAGAAATTCTTTTCGAATATGAACCACCAAACAAGAAATCTGGCTTTGCTCGTCACGCTCTTCCTATGGACCGGCCAGCAATCCGCCCAAGCGGTATCCGCGACCCAGCACATGGGCCCCACCGGGATTACCGCGATGATCGCCGGCGAGCGGGCGTTCAACGTCAAGGAGATCGAAAAAGGTTCGCCTGCCGACGGCAAGCTCTGGCCCGGCGACCAAGTGGTTGGCGCGGGCATGGTGCCGTTTCTCAAGCGGGTACGCTTCGAGTTCGCGGCGGCTGTCGCCCAGGCGCAGACGGAGAAAAACAAGGGCGAACTGGTGCTCATGGTCAGGCGTAAGGCAGGCGGCAAACAGTTGCAACGGGTCACCCTGCAGCTCGGTGTTTATGGAGCGGACACTTTCAAGGACACCGCGCCCTACGATTGCCCGAAAACGGATGCGCTCATCACCCAGGCAGCCGATCACCTGTTGAAGACGAAGGATTACGGCAAGCTGAACATCGGACTGCTTGGTCTTATGGCAACCGGGGACGACAAATGCATTCAAGTCGTCCGCGAACACTTGCATGGGATCGACTGGGCCGGCCCGAATGATCCGAACGCGCTGGTTGGCAACACCACTTCATTCGCCACCTGGCATTGGGGCTACAGGGCGCTGGTTCTAACCGAATACTACCTGCTCACGCGGGACGAATACGTGCTCCCTGCGATCCGGGCATACGCTGAAGGCCTGGCGGCCGGACAGGACGCCGCAGGCCTCTGGGGACATCGCATGCACGACCCTCTAACAGGACGAGCCTTCGGCTACGGGGTGATGAACCAGCCGACGATGCCGGTTTACATTTCCCTGATTCTGGCCCGCAAGTGTGGAGTGGATTCGCCGCGCATCACAGAAGCGGTTCAAAGGACGACGGATCATTACATCCACGATTTTCTCAACAAAGGCGCGCTTCCCTACGGCAATCACGGCCCTGAACCCGATGCCTACAACAACAACGGCAGTAGTGGCTCGCTGGCAATCGCCCTCGCCGCTTTGGGACATGTCGAGGGCGCGCGTTTTTTCTCACGCATGGCCATGGCTGGTTACAACGACATGGAATCCGGCCACGCCACCTTCTTCTTTAATATCCTGTGGACCGGTCTGGGTGCCAACATCGGCGGTCCGGAAGCCTCCGCAGCGTTTTTCAAGAAAACCAATTGGCTCTATTCCCTCAATCACGACTGGCAGGGCGGCTACACCTATGAACTGGGAAACGATGAAGGCTTGGGCAACACCGGTTCTTACCTGCTCAACCTCTGCGCCGGACGCCGCAAGCTCCATATCACTGGCCGCGATGTCGCTCCGGCCATCGTGCTAAACGCCCGCGAAATCGAGGAAACGATCAACGTTCACAAGCTGCTGAACGATCTGATTCCAATGAAGGTCGATCAATTGCTTGAAATCGTTGACACCAATTGGTCGCCGAAAATCCGCGATGCCGCCACCACCAAGCTGCTGAAGTTCAAGCGCGAGGAAATCGAAGCGATCATCACCAAACGACTAACCGAAAAGCGCGACGCCGCCTCCATGGCCGGCGTTGGCCGGTTTTGGGATAAAACCCCCGCGATTTTCGATCAGGTTGCCATCATCCTGCGGGATCGAAATGCCGATCTTTCTACCCGTATCGCCGCCGCACAGGTCCTAGGCGGCACGGCTTGGGCACGCTTTGTCGAGCCGGAGGAAGACTACGATCAAAAGGACTTGTGGGGTGGTCAGTTGTACAAACCCGCGCTCAAGTATTTCCCCGACCTCGTCCAAGTCATCGCCGAGGACGAGAAAGACGATCCGAATGGAGACTTGGATCGGGCCGTAGGACTGGCCCTCGCCAGCCTCGGCGACCCCTACTCGCAGAAACTGATCACCGACAAGCCGCGGTTCTATCAGGCCGTCAACAAGATGCTGGCAGACAGACATTCCAGCCAGGTGCGCTCGCTTGGAATGGGGCTTATTGCCAACGGCATGCCGCTCGAGGATTTTCATTTCGTGGCTGACAACGTCGTGCAGGCCACCCGTGGCACTGATCGCGCCTACACCCAATACCGTGGCGGAAACGCGACCGCGCTGGGTGTCCAACTGCTATACCGGCTCAACATCAAGGAAGCGGTCGAGATCTGCATTGATTCATTCCCAACCGCTACCCGGAACAAAGACAAGGCGGCGCGCTTCGCCCTGCTGGCCGGCTTCGGCGCCGATGCCAAGCCCTACCTCGCCAAACTCAAAGCCACGCTTGATAAT
>CANBTO010000009.1 GCA_947372405.1 Verrucomicrobiaceae bacterium | reverse complement strand
TGATAGAAAAGCGCGATGGAGTGGAGGTAGTCGTAGTTCACCCGGCCGGGGAGTGTTTTCGGATCGATCTTAGGGAACCGCGCCAGCGCTTCCTCGATGCGGTCCTGCAGGAACAGGTAGGCTGTTAGACCGAGTTGGTCGGTGGAGTCGAGCGCAGGTTTCCAGGCGAGTTGATCGAGGAACGCCTGATAGTGGTCGCGTGCCTGCTCGTGGGTCATGCGGGGGTTCTCGCCCAAACGATGGGCGCGGGGATTGACCAGCGGATCGAACTCCAGCGTCTGCCAGTCATGATGCGTGCGCGGACGGACCTCGAGCAAGGGGCTGTCGAGCCATTGGCCGAGCTGGCGCACGGAGGACGAGTTCTCCAGCCAGGTGCGGATGGTTTCCGGATCGTTGTGATGGAATCCATAGGCGGCGATCTCCGGCGAGAAGTGCAGGCGGTCACGCAGGATCGCCGAGACCTTGAGAAAAAACGCCTTGTCCTGAAGCCGCCAGCGGATCGCGCCGAGGTCGATGGAATCGAGGTTTTCTGTTAGCAGGCGTGTGAGCACCTCCTCGTTCGATCCTTCCCGGGCGAGGACCAGCCATGAGGCTGCGTCCTGTTTTTCCGGATCGTTGGAAACCCGCAACGCGCGCGGGCCGGTGTGGGCTAGTACCGTGCCTTCCTCGCTGACGTGCAGCGGATAGACCGCGAAATCCCCGGCGGCGGGGAAGTAGAACGCGAGTTCGCGCATCAACACGCCGTGCGGCGCGATCTCTTCCGTGGACGAGAGCGTGGCGGGTTTGCCTTCGAGCGGGATCGAGCCGGCAGGGATCTGTGCAAGCAGGTCGATGCGGCGGCCGATGCCGGTGGGATTGGTGACGACGAGCGAGGCGGTGTAGGGCACGCCGGGGCGGAAGTCACCGGTGACCGGGTTCTCGACCTGGTGGCCCTTGACCGTGCGGAATTTCTCGGCGAGCGGGCTGAATGACTGGCGAACCAGCAGCGGCGATTCCTTGGCGACCTGGTCGGTGCGGCGGGTGTCCTTGTAGAAGAGCAACATCGGCTCACGTGCTTTGACGCGCAGCGTGCTGCCATCGACGGTGACCTCCGGTCGCTCCGCCTTGAACGGCAGGTCTAACAAGGCAAGGCACATCAGCGCTTCGTTGGCCGTGGTGTGGCAGGCGTTGAAGTGCGGCGAGAGAAACGCGCCCTTGCCATCCCACGCCGCGAGATCGAGCCAGAAGCGGTTGAGCGGGATCAGGGATTCACCGGTGGGTTTGGTGTTGTGGTAGTAGTTCGCCTCGCGCCAGAGCTTGGTGCGATCGGGGAAGAGCAGGCGCGCGGAATGGGGGGCCTCGAGCCGTTTCGCATTTGGTGCGGCGAATGGATCGACATCAAGGGGCGGTAACAAGCTTGCGTCCGGTGCGGCGTTTGAGGATGCGAAGCTCGTAGGTGTTGCCGGGGTCACGGGGAAAGTACCCGTTCCGACCGCGTTTGGTATATCGTGCAGTGCCATGGTGAGCGCCGTGATCTTGTCGAGTTCCGCCGCGGTGTTGGTGACAATGAGTTTGCCGTTGGCACCGAGAGAAACCGACGAGCCTTCGGGGAAAGCGATTCCGGCTTTCTTTAACAGTTCGGAGATGGGAGGACGCGCGGTGAGTGCATGCGAGCTTCCACCTGCCGCTTCAGCGAAGGGATCAGGGGCTGCGCTCGGCGAATCGCCGCTATCGAGGGATGAGGCGAAGTCAGGCGGCACATCGAAGACGCGGGTGAAAGTGTCTTCGCCGGATTCAGTCTGGGGAACGAGGGTGACGGCGTAGTCATCCACCTTGTAGCGCAGCTTGGTCGCATCGCAGATGTATTTGAGTGCCACCGCGAAGGGAACGTTCCTGACGCGGAGTTCATGAATGCGAAGCGAATCGCCTGATGGACCTTGAGGTTTGCGCACGATCATGTTGATGCCTCTTTTTGCTGGATCGAGTTCAAGGGAGTCCATTTCGGCGGCGCGCAGGCGCAGGAAATCGATGGCTTCCTCGACGGTGGTGTCTTCGAAGTCGATCTTGGGAATGATGATGCGATTCAGTTTTTCGGAAAGATAACTCACTCCAGACGCTTCGCCGGACGCGGCAATTTGCGGTTCCTCACGAATGTCCCTGCGGGCGAGGCCGAGGCTGTCCTGCAGTGCGAGGTCGCTGCCGCGCAGGGTCTGGGTGAAGAGTTGGGTATCCGCATCGGGGCTGGGGGCTTCGAGTTCCCAGCGCAATGACAGTTCGCGGGCGATGCGTGGCTTGGCCTCGGGCAGGGCTTGGGCGAGCAGGGCTTTTTCGGCGGCGTTTAGGCGTTGCCAGGCGTAGGGCCGGAGGTAGGGTTTGAGGTCTCGGCCTAACAGAAGATCATCGATGAACTGCGGCTCGGGTTTCTGGGCGAGCAGGGGTTTGACTTGGTTTTCGAAGAAGACCTTGTCCTTGTGGGCGAGGAAGAGATGGAACTCGTGGCAGGCGTGTTTGGAGAGAAGATCGAGTTTTTTGGCTTCATCGAAGGTCGGCCATTCGGTTAGAAAAACGAACTCGCGGAGGCGTTCGTCGCCGGTCATGCCATAGAGGAACTGATGGGCTTCGGTGAGGGTGGTGAAGGCGCGCCAGTCGGCGTCCAGCAGGTTTTCGATGGAGGCGGTGGCGCCCTTCTTGAGCACGGCGGCGCTGCGGGTGGCAAGGTGGTGCGCCTGTGGATCGAGTGGGCGTGCGATGCGACGGTCGCGCAAGGGTGTCTCGTTTGGGGGAAGTGGGAGGACCAGCGAGTCGTTGGCGAAGGCATCCGTGGCGGTGATTTCCAGAAACTGGCTGCCGGTGAAATCGCCGAGCGGCAGGGTGAGCGAGCCGTCGGCCTGCGGCGTGAGGTTGAACTTCACTGCGGCGGGCGTTCCAAGGAAATCACAAACGTCGGAATTGATGGTGGATGTTCCCGCGGCGAATGGATCGCTGCTGCCACTGCCTGCCCCCTGTCCTTCGCTCGACCTGTCTTCCTTGCGTCCTTCCCCGCCGGACGCGCCGGTCAGGGGATTTTGTGATGCGTCCTCCTCGGTCCAACGATGAAGCAGCAGGCCCGGGCGGGGGAGCATGGAACCGGGGAAGGTTTTGGCGGAGCGGCGGTCGAGGATGTAGCGCATCTCGTCGCTGAGATGGCGATCCGTGAGGAAGCCGCAGCCGTTGAATCCGGGTGACAGGCTGTTAGGGACGGGCGGCGAAAAAGGATAAAGGCCCCGACCTCCATCCTGCCCGGTGTGGACGTAGCGTTTGCCTACGATGGTGACGCGGGTGTCCGGACCGGCATCGCGGAGTTGGATCTTGAGCTGGTCGTTGTTCACTGCGGCGGCTGCGATGGTGGGATTTCTTGGAGAGAGAAGGGGAAGCATGCGTGATCTGGAAACGAGCAAGCCGCCGGTCTCGACGCCGGAAGATATCCGGATGACGGTGGTCCTGTCGCCTTGGGTGAGTGTGTAGTCACCGGGCGGAAGCCTGCGGATGACGAGTCGGCCATTCTCGATGGCGAGCTTGTCGAAGTGATCGCGTACGGGCTGGTTATTGACCGTTTCGAGAAGCGACAACTCGAGTCGGTCCGGCACCGCCGAGGGTTTTTCAAGCGGGAGCCGGATTTCGTTTGGTGCAGGAAGGTGGAGGGTGGACGCAGGGTCCAACTGGCGGTTCTGCGGGTAAAACCGGGTTTCGGAAATATCAGTGCCGGTGGCTACGATGCACTGGATGCCATCGAGTTTACCGAGATCGACGCGACCCTTGGCATCCGTGCGGACCGTGAGTTTGAGATCGGAACTGAAGTTGTTGTGGTAGCACGTCAACGTGATGATGCGCGAGGTTAGCGGCTCGCCGTTGCGGCCCCGGACTTCGAGGCGGTCTCCGGTTGCGGTGAGTGAGAAGAACGCGGTGCCCACGCGGGCGAGTCTGAGGTCATCGTTGATTTGATAGACGCTCTCCGCCTGGAGTTTCTGCGGTTCTCCGCCCGTGGCCGGGGTGACGGTTCCGCGCAGGGTGAGAGTGAGTTTCAGAAGATCAGCCGGGACCTGGAAGGCGACTTCGAGGATGGGATCGAGCTTGAGGTTTTCCGCAATGACGCGTTCCGTGGTGATGCCGCCTAACAGCTCCGCCTTGAGCACGATGGCGGGGTCCTTGATGCGGTCGAGCGGAAGTTCGTGGCCGTGGTTGGTGAGTTGGACGCGGAGGTGTAGGCGTGCCTCCTGGTCGGCTAGCAATTGTTCGCGGTCGAGGAAGAAGCGGGCATTGAGCGCGAGTTCGTCGCTGCGGGATCCGATGTTGATGGAAGTGGCAAGTTTGCCGGCCTGCACGATGCCATGGGTGAGGGGATGGTTCGGTGCATCCGGGATGGTGATGACACCGGAGGGATCAGCGCTGAGGGTTTCGCGGCCAAGGTGGATGCTGGCGTTATGGACGAGTCCGCCTTTTTCATCGAAGACGCGGACAGTTTGGGCGGTGGCCGTGCGTTCGGGGAAGGCGATAAGCCGGCCCTTGCGGATCAGGGCGCGGGCGGAAACCTGACCGCTCACAAAATCGACAAGCCATGCGCCGGGGCCGCTGATTTCGGGTAGCGCGATGCTTTCGCGGTGGAGCACGATGGGAGCCTGGGTGAAGGCGATGCGGCGTTCGTGATGGGCAACGAGGCCGTCGAGATCGATCGAAACGTCGGGCTCGGAGCCATCGCGCTCGAGGTGGGAGGGAAGATCGAGTTCGTAGATGCGGACGAGCAGGTCCGGGGTGTTTTTGAGATCCAGTGTTAGAGCAACGGCGGCGTCGGAGTCGGGCAGGGTGGGGGCGCCTGGGGCGAAGTCGATGCGGGTTTCCTGCTGGAGGGTTTTGAAATCGGCGGGATCGATGAGTTTGCCCCAGCGGTCCGGGTTTTCGCCAGCGAGCAGGCGGGCGCGGGCATGGAGCTCGGTGAGGCGTTTTTCCTCGATGAAGGGCGCGAAGTCCGCTGCGGTATCGGACTGGCTCAGGAAGTGGGAGAGGTAGGATTCGATGAGCGGGAGGTCGTCTCTAACAGGCGGACAGGCGGTGGCGTCGGTGAAGTCGGCATCCAGCTTGATGCAATCCGGTGCTTGTGGTTCGGGGATGCGGAGCAGCGAATGGCTCTGGCGGGGCAGTGAGAGGAAGGCGATGAAGTCATCCTTGGGAAAATTGCCGAGTTCCTGTTGGAGGCGAAGGTGGTGGAAGAGGATGTGGGCCTTGAGCGAGTTCTGTGCGGGAGGAAGGGTGAGCGCGTGGTCGCGGCAGTTGGCGAGGTGCTCGGCGCGGGCCTTGAGGTCGAGGGCGAAATCCGTCTCGGGGCCGGGTCGGAGTTTCGAAAGGTAGGCGAGATTGAAAGCGCTGTTAGAGCGGAGTTTCGGTTGAATCGCCAGCAGCGAGGAGAGTTGCTCGGAGGTGAGACTCTGGTGAAGGGATACACTGCCGAAGGTCACGGGCTTTTCGAGACCGAGCGAACGGTCGATGAGCGGGACGACGCCCGGGAGGTCGGCGCGGTTGAGATTTTCGAGAAACCAGCGGATCTCTTCCTCGTTGAAGGATTCCACGTTTGCGAGTTCGCGGTATCGGCGCTGTTCGCGGTATTGGGAGTAAGGTTGTTTCGGGGACTGCCTGGCGGCGGCCTTTTCAAACGCATCCTCGGTGAGGAGCGCGGGATCGAGGCGGGTCGGCAGGCTTTCGGCGGCGGCGGCGGCGTCCGGGCGTGTGTCGTCGAACTTCAGGTCCAGGCGGCGGATGAGTTCGGCGAGCGAGAGGTCCGGGTTCTTGCGGTAGTCTAACAGGAGTTGGCGGTTTTCGAGAACGTCGATGCCGGTGGATGGAATCGGGTGTTCCTTGCGCTCGGAGGCGGCTTTCCACTCGGCGAGGGTTTTCAGGAAATCCGCGTCGCGACCGGCAAGTTGGTGGTCGAGGGCGGTGTGGAAATACGCCTCGCGGGTGCCGGGGATAAGTTCGGCGAGGGCTGAAGTCCGGGTGGCCGGATCGGCGAAGCGTTCGCGGAAGGTATCGTCATCGGCGCATAAAACAGTGCAGGATGCGAACAGACAGATGAGGGCTTTTCTCATGGGTGAACCATGATGACTCCTGATAGGTCCGGGAAGTCTGAAATGCAGTCATTCCAGTGATAATGTCCGGAGGATTGGCTGGATCTCCGGTTGGCGCATCAGTTCACCAAGTCCAAGCATCATGCAGCAGCCGGAAGCGACTGGCGGTTGAGCGATTTCATGGCTTCCAAAAAGTGAAACAGGTAAAGACCTAATGCTTTGGCCTTTCATGGGATGGTTGGGATTAACTGCTGTTTCAGGGTTCAAACCTGTCGCCGCTCCTGCCTTTGTGAGCCGGGATCACGGGCGTTTGAATTCCACTTCATACCTGCCCGGCGCCAGGGTGGTGGTTTCCTTGCCCGGGATGATGAGGCTGGCGGTGGTGTTTGGCGGCACCACGGCCTCAAGTTTGAGGATTCCGTTTTCGATCTTCCATGCGCTGAGCGCCTTGCCATACGGAGTTTCGAGTTCGGCGCGGGCGGAGGTGAGCGGGCCGCCGGGTGTGGGTTTGATGAAGAAATGTTTGTAGCCGGGCTGCGCGGGATCGGGAGCCAAACCGGCGATGCTTTCATGCATCCACTGGCCGATGGCACCATAGGCATAGTGATTGAACGAGTTCATGCCGGCGTCTCCGAAGCCGTCGGCATGGCTGAAGCTGTTCCAGCGTTCCCACATGGTGGTGGCTCCCTGACGGATGGAGAAAAACCACGACGGGTAGGTTTCCTTGAACAGAACCGCATAGGCCAGATCGGTGTGGCCGAAGCGGTCGAGCACCGGGGCGAGCAGCGGAGTGCCGAGAAAGCCGGTGCGCAGGTGGTTGTCCGCTTCACCGACGAGGCGCGCCAGGTTGTTGGCCGCACCGGCACGCATCGGCTCGGGCAGCAGATCGAATCCAAGCGCGAAGAGATAGCCCGTTTGGGTCTCGATGGGATTGGTGAGTTTTCCCTTGTTATCGAAAAACTTCGCGATGAATGCCTTCTTCACATCGACGAGAAGTGCCTCGAGACGCACGGCTTCCTCGGTCCTGCCAAGACTGCGCGCGGCGCGGGCTGTTAGATCGGTCGAGCGGGCGAAGTAGGCGGTGCCGATGAGCGATTGCGGAGTGTCGCCCTTCTGGTTGCCTTTATTGGTATTCGGTTGAAGCCAATCGCCGTAGGCGGTGACGTCAACGATGAAACCCTTGGCCTGTTTCTCATACCAGCCGACCCAGCGGCGCATCATGTCGAAATTCTCCTTGAGGACAGTGATGTCGCCGGTGCGGACGTAGAGTTCCCATGGAATAACGGTGGCGACATCCGCCCAACCGGGGCCGCCGCAATGGTTTTTGATGACGTTGGGAATGACGTTGGGAATGGCTCCGTCCGCTTGCTGGTCGAGACGTACGCTTTCGAGCCAGCTCGAAAGGAACGAGTGGACGTCGGCGTTGAGCAGGGCGGTGGGTGCGAAGACTTCGGCGTCGCCCGTCCAACCGAGGCGTTCGTCGCGTTGCGGGCAGTCGGTGGGGATGTCGAGGAAATTGCCGCGCAGTCCCCAGGTGATGTTGCTCTGGAGTTGGTTGAGCAATTCGTTAGACGAGGTGAACGATCCTTGCCAGCCGAAGTCGGAGTGCAGGACGCAGCCGGTGACCCAGGTTTTTTCCGGGTGGGTTCCTGCGGGGAATCCGCTCAGTTCGACATAACGGAAACCGTGGAAGGTGAATGTCGGGTGCCAGGTCACCGTGCCGTCGGCGTCGGCGGTGTAGGTGTCGGTGGATTTCGCGTGGCGGTAGTTTGCGGTGTAGAGGGTGCCGTCTTTTTCCAACATTTCCGCATAACGGATGGTGACGACCTGATCCTTGCTAACAGGAATCTTGAGGGTCGGCCAACCGACGATGTTCTGGCCGAGGTCGAAAACGAAGGAACCGGACTTGGGTTCGGTCACCCCGATGGCGGGGAGTTCTTTGTCGATGCGCACCGGATGGTGGCGCTTGGGGGCGAGCGCGATTTCGGGTGCGGGTTTTTCGGTGACCACCGGCTGCCAGCCGGCGTCGTTGAAACCTGCGGAATCCCAGCCGTTGATTGCTTTGCGGGCATCGTAGGATTCGCCGTCATAAATGGCCGAAAAACGGATGGGTCCGTCGTTGGTGGCCTTCCAGCCGGCGTCGGTGACGATGGTGCTGATGGAGCCGTCGTCATGGGTGATCTCGAGTTGGAGCAGGAGTTCGGGCTGCTTTCCGTTCATGAATCCCTTGCCCCAGCCGAGGCGGCCGGCGAACCAGCCCTCGCCGAGGATGGCGCCAATGGCATTCGCACCCTGCTGGATCTGGCTGGTCACATCGTAGGTGAGGGTCTCGATCTTCCGCGAGTAGGGCGTGAAGCCGGGGGCCATGTAGTCGTTGCCAGCCTTGCCGCCGTTGAGGTGGATTTCGAATAGCCCACGAGCGGTGACGTGGAGCCGTGCGGAACGCACGGGCTTGCCTATCTCGAATTGGCGGCGGAGATATTGGGGCACGAAATCAGCGTTTGCCACGGCTTTCCCGCCTGCTGTGAGTTTATATTGTGCTTTCTCGGGAATGACGACTTCCTCGCGCTTGCCGTCGCGCACGATGACCAGAGCGAGTGACTTTACCACGCCGAACGCGGGATCACGCCCCACAAGCTCGTTGTTCACGGTGATGTCAGGTTTCCCGGCGGCCAGAGCGCTCTTGAGCTTCGCACTGACATCGACGAGGTGATCGGGCTTGCCTAGCTCGCCGTAGAGGGCTTTTTCGATAATGATGCTTCCCGGCTTGGTTGGCTCCTTGCCTTCGCCGGGGTTCAGGCGAATCCACTGCGCCTGCCAGTCCGGGTTGGCTAACAGCCCGAGCTCGAAACTCGCGGGCGTGCTCCAGGGCGAGGGTTTACCATCCTGGTCCCAGATCATCACCTGCCATTGCACGCTCTGGCGGGAGGTGAGTTTCCTGCCCGCGTAATCGATCCACACCGAGTTGGCCGAATCCAACTTGCCGCTGTCCCAGAGGTCGGCCTTGTCCGGTAGCATGCCGACTTTGCTGGCGGCGATGATGCGGTAGGCGGACTGCGACTTCAGTCCCGCTTCCACTGGCAGTTTCCACGAAAGGGTCGGCGCGGGATTGTGGAAACCGATCGGATTCACGAAGCCCTCGCCGACGCGCAGATCGACTGGAGGTGGCGTGGCGGCCAGAGGCAACGCATAGCAGATCCCCGCCAGCGCTGCCAGGGACGGAATGGGGTTTGAAATTTTCATCAGGCTTGGTCTAACTCAAACCCCGCCGACTGCCAACCCGGGAAATGGAGACGGTTGAACAGGAGCAAACCGAGGAAACGGAGAAACAGTGGATTCGAATGACTGTCCACCTCATCCAGCGGGTGATTTACTGATACTCTTCGTTAGGTTCTGAAAGACTTTGCCTCTGTTGCCTCAGTTTCCTCCTGTTCAAACTATTTCGACAGGAAAAACCCGCGCTGTTTTTTGGAGATCGGCATGGCGAGTTTCTCCATCACCGTGAGCCTGTCCTCCCAGACCTGGCGCTTGATCGATAGATTCGCGCCGCTCTGGAGTAGGTAGCTCGGATGGTAGGTCACGCGCACCGGGATGCCGCCGAACTCGTGCCACGATCCGCGCATGGAGCCGACGGTGCCGCTAAGTCCTAACAGCCCTTCGGCGGCCGTCCCACCGAGAGCGACGATGCAGGATGGCTTGATGATGTCGATTTCCGCACAGACGAAGGGCAGGCAGGACGCCATTTCCTCCGGGCTGGGTTTGCGGTTGTTGGTCGTCTGCCGCGGCGTGGCGGGGCGGAACTTGACGATGTTGGAAATATAAACCTCCTCGCGGGAGATGCCCATGGCCTTGAGGATGTCATTGAGCTTCTGCCCGGCCGGGCCGACAAAAGGTTCCCGCTCGCGTTCCTCCTGATAGCCCGGCGCCTCGCCCACGAGTACGAGGCGCGCGTCGGGATTGCCGGTCGCGAAAACCATGGTATCGCGCAGCGTGCCGAGCGATCTTGCAGGGGACCAGTGTGTTCGGCTTGGGCTTGAAGGGAGGCCAGACGCTTTTCCCTCGTGGTGCCGCTGGCGCTCAGCTCGCGGGAGCCGTTGTCGTTACCGCCGCCGTAAGGCAGTTCGGCCTGCGCCGGAAACGCCAGCCGCACCCGATCAAGATGCTAGGCGAGAAGCCGCTTGCCCGATCATAGCAAAAAGATTTTCTACGACTTCAGAATCTTTCTTGCCAATGAGCCCGGAGAGTGGAAGAAAGTGCATATTCTAAATCAACTGTTTTAGTCTGCGGACTGTCCCAAGTAATGCACTATTCTAAGCCAAGATGACGTAAACCAATATGAATAAGCGTCAATTCGCAATTTTAGCGACAGTAACATGCCTAGTTGGGTTGGCTCTAATGCTGTGGCAGTATGGTACTTTGAAGCGGTACAACGCGGGGGCGGCAGGATTCGATAGCAAAGTGCGGTTCTGGGGGAAGGTGCTCGATCAAGATGGGCATCCGATCGAAGGAGCCAGCATCAGGGCTTCAGTCACGACCCTGCGGTTGGTCAAGACGGAGAATGGTTATCGTGAGTTTGAACTTTTGGATGCCCAGTCGAAGGCTGATGGAACATTCATGTTTGATGGGGCATCTGGGTTTTCGTTGACAATCGAGAAACTCACCAAGCCGGGATATGTGCTTCCATCGCCTTACCAGGAAGCCATGCGCTTCCCGGAAGATTTGAAGTATCGCTACACTTACAATCCGATGGGTGGTCTGGAGAAAGTGTTTCATCCCGATCCGGCTTCACCCGTGGTATTCCGACTCTGGAAGCTGCGAAACCCGGAACCGCTATTATTACGTGGAACGTGGCTTGGCTATCAGGGTCCAGAGTATCAATTGGATGGAGAAGGGGCGGTTGATGTGAAGCATTCTATCTCCGTGGCAGTTGGTTCTGTTGGGACGAAACAGTCGCCGCAGTGGGAAGTCACTGTGACTGCTGCCGAGGCCGACGGAGGTATCGCCAAAGCTGATCCCAATGACCCATTCATGTTTGAAGCTCCTGTAAGCGGGTATGAGCGAGTTCAGAAGTTTCGATACGGGCCTGATGATACTAAGGATTACGGAAAAGGAGCGCCTGTACGCTTTTTCGTGCGGACCAAGAAAGGCCGCTGGTATGCTGCCGTGGATTCGATTTTTTTCGCGCCAAATACCAAGGGTAATATAAGGACGAAATCCCGATACTGGTTGAATCCAAATGGTAGCCGCAACCTCGAACATGATTCCGCCAACCCCATTGACGTAGGGGGCTTATGATGTTGGAATTCATCGTCTGATTCATGGAAAAAATACAACTGGATGGGGGAGAAGGACATACCCGAAATCCAAGAAGCCATAAAGATGATTTTTTTTGAATTTAGCAAACCGGGCGGAGCGAATATTATTAGCTCCGGGTCGGAAACCACCAGTCGCTGTGAATCATGCGGAACGGTGGGGAGTCGAAGGCCCTATCGGGATTTCCTAATGGAGGTCTATATCCCTAAGAAAATCAAATCATGGCCGCATTTCTTGGGCGATATTCATTACATCGTGGTGGATGAATATGTTAAGGAGGTTTTGGAAGACTGTGTCACGGGTTGTACGTTTCATCATTTGTCAAAATTGGAAGTTCCGAAATCTGCCCAAAAAAAATTTGCGAATTTTGAATCACTTCCGGAACCTCCCAAATATTTTTTGGTTCTTGGTGATTTTCGGTGGGAATTCTTGTGGAAATCGGCGGCGTTGTCAAACTGACGCCCATGACGAGCACCGAATTTTACCGACGCATTCTCGGATTGGAGTCCCCTTGGAGTGTTAGCAATGTTGACCTGGATATGACAGCCAACCGAGTGGTAATCAGAGTGGAGATTGACCGGACCACGAAGTGGTTTCATCCGGAAACCCAGGAACCGGCGACGGTGCACAAGTGGACGGAGCGGAGATGGCGGCATCTGGATACCTGTCAGTTTGAGACGATCATTGAGGCGAACGTTCCGAGCGTGAAGTACCGGGATGGAAAGATCGAGGAGGTGGCGGTGCCGTGGGCGGACCGTTACCAGCGCTTTACCAAACTGATGGAACAGGCGGTCATCATATGGCTGCGGGCCTGTGGCAACGTGGACAAGGTGGCGGCAACGATGCGTCTGGACTGGCAGACGGTTAACCGAATCATGGAGCGGGCCGTGGAACGAGGCTTGCTGCGGCGGGAGGATGAAATCATCACTAAGGCGGGCGTGGATGAGAAGAGCTTTAGAAGGGGGCATGTTTACGCGAGCATCCTCAATGATCTGGACAACAATCGTGTGTGGGATCTGGTGGAGGGGCGCACGACTCAAAACGCCAAGGAGCTGTTCGAAACGCTGTCCGAGGAGCAACGCGCTGGAGTTGAGGCCGTGGCGATGGACATGTGGGCGGCCTTTGAGAATGCCGCGACGGAAATGTTGCCCAATGCGGACATCGTGCATGACAAGTTCCATGTGAGCGCCCACCTCAACAAGGCGGTGGATGATGTGCGCAAAGAGGAGCACCGGGAATTGATGAGCGCCGGCGATGATACCCTCAAGAAGAGCAAATACCTGTGGCTGAGGAACTTTCCCGACCTGCGGTGCGAGCCATCGTTCCAGGAACTTTACACCGCCAATCTGAGGACCAGCAAGGCGTGGCGGTTCAAGGAGGCTTTCGCGGCCTTTTGGGACTATATCTATCAGGCGCCGGCCGAGAAGTTCTTCAAGGACTGGCACCGTGGCGTGAAGCGCTCGAAACTTGAACCGCTCAAGAAGGTCGCCGACATGCTTGCCAATCGTCTCTGGGGCTTGCTCAACTATCTGAAACACCGGATCACCAACGCCGCCTCGGAGGGCATGAACTCGCTTGTGGCGCGGGTGATCGCCAACGCCCGCGGCCTGCGCACCTTCCGCACGTTGCGTGTTCGGGTGCTGTTCTTCCTCGGCAAACTGGACCTGGCGGTCCAAACCCACGCTTGCTCGTGAAAGCGCCCCGACCACACAACCACCGCCATCATGGTTTCTTCGCTCCGACGAGCTGCCGGGGGGCCCATTCTCGCGAAGAAACCATGCTAGCTCCCCGTTCCCCGGAACACACGCCCGTTCATATAACTTGAAATTTCCCACTAACATACACACCGGATTTCACGAAGAAGCTATTTTTTGTTGGAACCGACTGGGTCGATTGATTTTGAAGTTCCGACGGACGAGGCAACCGAGTGCGGTGTTTGCGGGCGGGTCAAGAAGAATGAATTCGGGTCTTACAAGAAGCCTTTGGTTCCTATGCTTTCGGAGTGGGACGGCGCGGATGTGATGGTTTCGAAGCGCGTCCACATCGGGCCTGTGTTTGTAACTCCGAAGTTTATCAATGTGCTTCGGACACATGGTTGGCACCGACAACCATGGTTTGGGGTCCGTAATCAGAAGACGGAATCGTTATATTTCGGAAGTTGGGAGGTGCCTGGGCTGTTAGCCGCAAATCTCGACAGTGACACGTGGTATCAGGATACGGTGATTGCACTGAAGGAAAGGTACCCGGATCATCCCTACATCGCCGGGCTGTCCATTTCATGAGCATCTTCTCTGAATTCCGTCCGCCTGAATGGGGTCATGAATGGGGTCATGAATGGGGTCAGAGTACACGGATTCACAATTGCCTTGCAAAATCTGCATGACTTAGCTCTTTTTCGTACATGGCTAGGCAACCTCGATTCCAGTATCCCGGTGCCTTGTATCACGTGATGGCTCGCGGCAACGGGGGCGAGGCGGTGTTTGTCACCGACGACGACCGCAAGGCATTTCTTCATCGGCTCGGCCAAGTGTGTGAAAGCCACGGCTGGAAAGTCCACGCGTGGGTTCTGATGGACAACCACTTCCACCTGCTTCTGGAAACCCCGCAGCCCAACCTCGTGACCGGAATGAAGTGGCTGCTCTCCGCCTACAGCCAGGGCTGGAACCGTGCGAGAAAGCGTCGTGGGCACGTGTTCCAAGGACGTTACAAGGCGGTGCCTGTCAATGCGTCGGATTCGGACGTCCACTATTTCAAGGCGCTCGCGGATTACATCCACCTCAACCCCGCGCGGGCTGGTTTGGCTGGAGGAAAAAAGAGACCGCTGCTTGCTTACCCATGGAGCAGCCTGGCCTCGCATCACAAGGGAAACGGACCGGACTGGTTGGAGAGCGGACGACTCCTGAGGGCACTCCAACTTGCGGAGGATGGCCGGGGCAGACGCGCTTACGTGGCATGGCTGGAGGCGAGGGCGGCAAACGAAGGCGGCAGGATCGACGAGGAGGCGACAGAGGCGATCCGTCGTGGCTGGTATCTCGGGAAGGACAATTTCAAGGACAAGCTGCTCAGGATGCTGGAAAAAGTGCCGGGCCGCACGGCCAGCGCAAGCCGCCGGGTTGACGGAGCGGAGAGGGACCACGGGGAGAAGGAGGCGCTGCGGATCATGAAGGAAGGGAGCCGCATGTTAGGATTGTCGTTGGACAAGTCGGAGCTGATGGGCCTTCGGAAAAGCGATGCCCGAAAGGTGCAGCTCGCCATCCTACTGCGGACCCATACCACGGTGAGCAACGGCTGGATCGCCCAAAAACTTGCCATGGGCCACCCCGGCTCCGTCAGCCGGTCAGTAACTGACGGCAGGACGGACAAGAAGCTGATCAAAACCATGAAGGAAATCGAAAAAGTGTTAATCCGTGTACTCTGACCCCATTTATGACCCCATTTACTGACCCCATTTATGTCCAGCAAGCAGCTCATCAAGAAGGAATGGGATCTGATGGAGGCGTGGTTGAAGAAAGAAGAAAAAAGAACCGGAAGAAGTTTATGAAATTCACAATACTTATCTTTCTCTTCACTTTTTTTGCAGGTGATAAAGTTTGCGCACTCTCATTTGAAGATCAATTTCATGAACGATTGATGGAGGTCGGGTGGAAACAGTCTTTGATGGAATTAGATCGATATTCTTTGGACGAGCGTGAAGACATTCTCGCGAGTGCGCTTGTCGCTATTGGGCCGGACCCAATACCTCGCGATGCTGTTCGACAAGAAATCTTTGAAATAGCTCAATCGCGGCTGCTAGCTATCCCCGGCCACGCCAAGGCCTACCAGGACAAGATTGACAAGATGCGTGCGGAGGTGCTTGCGAATTCAAAAAAGTCTTTTGAGGAACTCAAAGAGATGCAGGACGAGGGCCATGAGGTTATAGATGACACAGTTTATGTGTCTGAAGCCGAGAAAGCCATCCGAACTTTGAAATTCATGCCGAGCGCGGAAACCGTCTCGGTTCTCGGTTATTTTCTAAACGATCCCGTGGGGCGGGATGGCAAGACCTTGCTGGGAAAGCCGTACTGGAGGGGAGACGCAGCGCCAGCTCTCTGTAACGCGGAACTGGCTACTGACACCATCCGCGTTCTGGGAATCGAGAATCCGCCATTCAGAGACAACAAAGGCGTGATCACTCCTGAAGAAATCGATACATGGAAAGACTGGTGGAACGAGGTGAAGAGCGGCAAGCGCACCTACCGCTTCATGGGCAGCAACGTCGAATACGGCCCCGATGGCCCCGCATCCCAGGAAGCGATTCAGCACGTCGAACGCGACCAGCGGCGGGACGAGGAGAGGGAAGCCGGTCATCGCAAATCCGCCATCGCCCCCGCACCTGAAGCAAGCTCTCCCGCCACCGTGGCGAGCCAGCCATTTTCCATCGTCGGGATATTAGCTGCATTCGCCATGATCGGCGCAGCAGTCTGGTATTTCCTGAGAGGAAGGAAAGCGGCTTGATGTCTCCAGCATCTCGCTGAAAATCAAGGTCATGAAAAAGCGCACGGTGAAGGTGGCTGTGCACAAGGTATTCGGCATCGACGTGAAAGGAAACCAGACCGTTTCCACTCATTGTCCTGCGATGGATGATTTGGGAAAATATCTCACGCCTGTCTGCCTACTGGATGATGGTGAACCAGTGGTTCGCGATCCACTTGTGGAATTGGAGAAATTTCCAGGTTAGCCGATGCACATCGAGGATAATCAATGGGTCCAGTAAATGGGTCCTCCGACCTTCTATCAAAGATCACTTCGCCAGGAAAAACCCGCGCTGCTTTTCGGAGATCGGCATGGCGAGTTTCTCCAGCACCGTGAGCATGTCCTCCCAGACCTGGCGCTTGATGGATAGATTCGCGCCGCTTTGGAGCAGATAACTCGGATGGTAGGTCACGCGCACCGGGATGCCGGCGAGATCATGCCATGTGCCTCGCATGGAGCCGACGGTGCCAGCCAGTCCTAACAGACCTTCGGCCGCCGTGCCGCCGAGAGCGACGATGCAGGATGGCTTGATGATGTCGCTTTCCGCCCGGACGAATGGCAGGCAGGCGGCCATTTCCTCCGGGCTGGGTTTGCGGTTGTTCGTCGTCTGGCGCGGTGTGGCGGGCCGGAACTTGACGATATTGGAAATGTAAACCTCCTCGCGTGCGATGCCCATGGCCTTGAGGATGTCGTTGAGTTTCTGACCGGCGGGGCCGACAAAGGGCTCGCGCTTCCGCTCCTCTTCATAACCGGGAGCCTCGCCCACGAGCATGATCCGGGCATCGGGGTTGCCGGTCGCGAAGACCATTGTGTCACGAAGCGTGCCGAGCGATCTGGCGGGGGGCCAGTTTTCCGCCTGTGTCCGAAGCGAGGCCAGTCGTTCCAATTTCGACGTGCCGTCGACATTCAAGCTTGCGGGTGCCGCCGGCATGATGACGGAAGTATCCTGAACCGTAGCGGCGCTAACAGAAGTTGCCGCGGTCGATTTGCCGGTGGCTGCTTGAGCGCGCCGGTAAAGTTCGCGCAAGCCGTCACGCGCGCCTTCGTCGAGGAAAACATGGGTCACACCGCGGGCCTGTTCGGCTGCGAGGAATTCAATGACGGTATCGGCGGATCGGGTCACGGGCGGACGCTAGCGATTCGTTTCGCGCAACGCAACCGTCGGATGTGATCGGGTGATTCCCCGGCGGAGCCGCTGGCCATGCGGAACTCGCGGGCTGGCGCGGGTTTTGGCTATACAGCGGTGGATTTTTTCCGGAATCTCCGGCGGACCCAGCAGTTAGTTTCCAACCCATCAAATCGTCATGGCCAAACCATCCAAATCCATCGCAACATCCTATAGTGCCGCCAAAGCCCGTTACGCCGAAATGGGCGTGGACACCGAAGCCGCCATGGCCGCGCTCACCCGCATTCCAATCTCGCTCCACTGCTGGCAGGGGGATGATGTGGGCGGTTTCGAAAACACCGGCGAAGGCCTCAGCGGCGGCATCGCCGTGACCGGCAACTATCCCGGCAAAGCCCGCACGCCGGACGAACTCCGCGCCGACCTCGAAAAAGCGCTCTCGCTCATTCCCGGCAAGCATCGCCTGAACCTGCACGCGTTCTACGGTGAGTTCGGCGGCAAGAAGGTCGATCGCAACGAGATCGAACCCAAACATTTCAAAGGCTGGATCGACTGGGCGAAGTCCAACGGCATGGGACTCGACTTCAACCCGACCTGCTTCTCCCATCCGATGGCGGAGGACGGATTCACACTCTCCCATCCGAAGAAGGCGATCCGCGATTTCTGGATTGATCATTGCATCCGCTCGCGTGAAATCGGCGCGGCGATGGGCAAGGCGCTCGGCTCACCGACTGTTACCAATGTCTGGATCCCGGATGGTTTCAAGGACACACCGGTGGACCGGCTCTCGCCGCGCCAGCGTTTGGAGGATTCGCTCAACAAGGTGTTCGCGAAGAAGCTGAACCCGAAGCACCACCTCGATGCGGTGGAGAGCAAGCTGTTTGGCATCGGCAGCGAGAGTTATGTTGTCGGTTCGCATGAGTTCTACATGGGCTATGCGATCAAGAACCAGAAACTGCTGTGCCTCGACGCCGGTCACTTCCATCCCACCGAAGGCATCGCGGACAAAATCAGCTCGGCGCTCATGTTCGTGCCGGAAATCCTGCTGCACGTCAGCCGTGGTGTGCGCTGGGACTCCGACCACGTCGTCATCCTCGACGATGCGCTCCAGGCGATCGCCAACGAGCTTGTAAGAAACAAACTGCTCGCCCGCACGCACATCGGTCTGGATTTCTTCGACGCCAGCATCAACCGCATCGCCGCATGGACGATCGGCACGCGCAACACGCTCAAGTCCCTGCTCATCGCCCTGCTCGAACCACCTGCGCTGCGCGAGGCCGAGAAGGCTGGCGACTACACCTCGCGACTTGCGTTGATGGAGGATGCCAAGGGCCTGCCGTGGGGCGCTGTTTGGGATGCGTATTGCGAAGCGCAGAACGTCCCCGCCGGCAACGCGTGGATGGCCGACGTGAAGCAGTACGAAACCTCCGTGCTGAGCAAGAGAGCCTGACCTGACGAGTTCAACCCGCCACAATGACGGATTGAAAACTCTGCTCCAACTCACTGATATCCGCAAATCCTTCGGGGCGGTCCGCGCCCTGAAGGGTGTTTCGTTTGATCTGCACGAGGGCGAGGTCCACGCGCTGTTAGGCGAGAACGGCGCGGGTAAGTCCACCTTGATCAAGGTGATCACAGGAGCCCACCCTGCGGATGGCGGCAGCCTCACCGTGGCGGGCGCTGTGGTCGCTCATCTCACGCCCGCGAAGGCGCGCGAGTTGGGCATTGCCTGGATCTATCAGCAGCCCTCGTTGTTTCCTGATCTGACGGTCGCGGAAAACATCGACCTGCGCCTCAGGAAGGCGTCTCCCTTCGGCCGTGTCCGCTGGAAAGAGCGGCGAACCCGGGCGGAAGAACTGCTGCACCGGATCGGTGCGGATATCCCGCCGGATGTGGAGGTGCGCTCGCTCTCGATGCCGGAACAACAGTTGGTGGAGATTGCCTGCGCGCTCGGTTCCGGGGCCCGCATCGTCATCATGGACGAGCCGACCGCCTCGCTCACGCAGAAGGAACAACATCTCCTTTTCAAGATCATCCGGGACATGCGCCAAAGCGGTGTGGGGGTGGTCTATATCTCGCACCGGCTTGAGGAGATTTTCGCTCTTGCCGACCGGGTAACTGTTCTCCGCGACGGAGAAAGCGTCGGCACCAACAAAGTCGATGAACTAACCGAATCACAGTTGATCAAACAGATGATCGGACGCGAGATGGCATCGATCTATCCGCCGTCCGAAAGCGAGCCGGGCGAGGTGGTGCTGTCGCTTCTGAACGTCGGTTGTTCCACCAGCGGCGTGAGCGGAGTGACGATGGATGTCCGTGCCGGTGAAGTCGTGGGCATGGCCGGGTTGATCGGAGCGGGTCGCACGGAACTGGCACGCATCCTGTTTGGCATCACGCCTGCGGATTCCGGCGAGATTTTTCTGAATGGCGGGAGGATCCGCCCGGCGTGCCCGCGCGATGCGATCGCGCTTGGCATCGCCTACGTTCCCGAAGACCGCCGTCGCCATGGAGTGATCCTTGAACTGCCGGTCGCCCACAACATCACCATGGCCAGCCATCCGGTGCTTTTTCCCGGCGCATGGCTTCGTTTCAAGGCGGAGAGCCTGCTGGCTGATCGGTTCATCCGTGAGCTCGGCATCAAGACCGATGGAGCGGATGCGCCGGGCGGCAGCCTGAGCGGAGGAAACCAGCAGAAGGTCAGCGTCGCCCGGTGGTTGGCCACGAAACCGAAACTTCTCATCCTCGACGAGCCGACCCAGGGCGTCGATGTGGGAGCCAAGAGCGAGATCCACAAAATCATCCGCCAGCTGGCGAAAGAAGGACTCGCAGTGTTGATGATATCCAGCGATCTAACGGAAGTGCTGGGCATGAGCGACCGCATCGCCGTCATGCGGGGTGGCCGGGTGGTGGAGTGGATCGGAAAGGAAAACGCGGACGCGCACTCGGTGATGGCCGCCGCGTTGGGAACCCAGGGAAAGGACGTCGCCTGATGCAACGTTATTCACGGGAACTCACAGTGGCCGGCGCGCTGGGACTGCTGGCGCTTTCCCTGGCAGTTTTCGCGCCGCATTTCTTCGATCTCCAGCCGTTCCTGTCACGGCTCACCTCTCAGATGCCGGCGTTGGTGGCGGCCATCGGCATCGCGCTGGTGATCATCTCCCGGCAGATCGACATTTCCATCGGCGCGCAGTTCAGCATGTGCGCGATCATTGCCGGTCTTGCCGCGAGCTCCGGCCTGCCGGTGGGGGTGGTGGTTCTGTTAGCAGTGGCCGCGGGAGCATTAATGGGAGCCATCAACGGTGCGCTCGTCGCATGGATGGGGCTTCCCAGCATCGTCGTGACACTGGCAACAATGGTTGGCTGGCAGGAAATCCTCCGCTTGTGGCAGCAAGGGCGGATGCTCGCGCTGCCGGATGGCATCCAGTGGTTCGGACTCAGTCAGGCTGCCGGGCAGGCGCTGGTGATCTCCATCAGCCTGGTTATTCTGTTAGCAGCGGCATGGACGATGAGAAACCTCGCTGTCGGTCGGCGGATATACGCCACCGGTTCCGATGCAGAGGCCGCGCGTCTTGCCGGCATCGATCCTAAACTCACGACCTTCGGCGTGTTCGTCATCATGGGCTGCCTCGCGGGCGTCGCCGCCGCCTTGAACCTCGTCCAGTCTCCACAGATCCAGCCGAACTGCGGCGACGGACTGGAACTCAAGACCATCGCCGCCGCGGTCGTAGGCGGCGTGGCGATCAGCGGCGGACGCGGCACGGCGTGGGGTGTTCTGTTAGGCCTGCTGCTGCTCGCCAACGTGAATCCGGCGCTCACGCATTTTCACCAGCCGCCCTATTGGGAAAAAGCCATTCAGGGATTCGTCATCATCCTGGCCGTCTTCGCGGACGGACTCCGCAACCGCAAGCCGTCCGCATGAATGCCGTGAAAGATTCATCGTCCATCAAGTCCCTGCTCGCACGCCATGAGGTGGTGTTGCTGCTGGTGATCTTGCTCGAGGTGATCCTGTTCAGCGCGCTTGGCCGGCGCTTTCTGACGGAGGGCAACGTCTCAAACATCTTCCGCCACTCGGTGGAGGTCGGCCTGCTCGCACTGGCCATGACGCCGGTGGTTCTAACAGGCGGGATCGACCTTTCGGTGGGCTCGATGATGGGTCTATGCGCCGTGTTGTTCGGCATGATGGTGAACGTTCTAGGATTCAATCCATGGTTGGCTGCATTGCTCGCGCTTGCATGTGGAGCGCTTGGCGGTGGCGTCAACGCGCTGCTCATCACGCGCATGAAGCTGCCGCCGCTGATCGTCACGCTTGGAACTTTCTCATTGTTCCGCGGACTCGCCGAGGCACTCACGAAAGGCTCCGAATCTTACTCTTCGTTTCCGGAGTCGTTTCTTGCGTTGGGAAACTCGGAAATCGGCCTCCCTAGGAATTGGGATTACTCACTGAGACTGCCCACTCAGATTTGGGTGTTTCTCGTCGTCGCGGCGTGCGTCTGGTTGTGGGTCCACCGGACGACCTTCGGCCGTTCGTTTTTCGCCATCGGTTTCTCGCCGGAAGGCGCGCGATACGCCGGCATCCCAGTGGCCCGCAACACCAGCCTGGCCTACATCGTCGCCGGTGCGCTTGCCGGGTTGGCTTCGGTCATTCTCGTCTCGCGTCTTGGCGAGGCCAGTGCGAATGCGGGGATCGGCTACGAGTTGTTCGCCATCACCGCCGTCGTGCTTGGCGGTGTCAGCATTTTCGGCGGTTCCGGGACCGTGGCGGGCACGCTGTTAGGCTGGGTGGCGCTCGCCATCCTCAACAACGGACTCACCCGCATCTCGGACTACCAGCTCATGGGCGAGCCGGTTTCACGCCACGCCCGCGAGTTGTCCGGCTTGCTCACCGGTGTGCTGCTGCTGGCCGCGCTCTCGCTCGGGGCGCTGACAAAAAACCTCGCCACACGCAGGGCCCGGCGGCAGTCTCTGCCGATCCATTCCAACCTCAACTCATCTCCATGAACCGAAAATCCTTCATCGCCGGTCTGGCCCTGCTTTCCACCCTGCCGTTTGTCTCATGCAGCAAGACGGAATCCCCGAAGGGCAAACTCACCATCGCGCTGCTGCTCAAGAGCAAGGGCAATCAGTACTTCGTCACCTGTGAAAAGGGTGCCCACTTGGCAGCGGACGAACTCAAGGCCGACCTCCGCGTGGACGGACCGATCAGTTCGGACCCCGCGAAGCAGAATGAAATCGTGGAGAACTGGATCACCGACGGCGTGGATGTGATCGTCGCCGCGTGCGAGAACAAGGACTCGATTTCCACCGCGTTGAAAAAGGCTCAGGCAGCGGGCATCAAGGTCGTCACCTACGATGCCGACGCCCAGCCGGATGCACGTTCGTTTTTCATCAACCAGGCGACGGCACAGGGCATCGGCGAACAACTCATCGACACCGCTGCAAGCCTGACTGGCAGCGAGGGCGAGTTCGCCATCGTTACCGGCTCGCTGACCTCCGCGAATCTCAACGAGTGGATCAAATCCATCAAGGAGCGCCAGGCCGCAAAGTATCCGAACATGAAGTTCGTGGACCTCAAGCCCTGCGACGACCAGAAGGACAAGGCGCAGCAGGAGGCCACCAACATTCTCAGCGCCCATCCGGATTTGAAGGCAATCGTAGCCGTCAGTTCTCCCGCCGTTCCCGGCGCCGCGGAGGCGGTCAAGCAGGCTGGCAAAACCGGGGCGGTCAAGATCGTGGGGCTCGGCTTGCCGAGTGAAACGAGGGCCTACGTCAAGGATGGCGTGACCCAGGGCGTCATCCTCTGGAACGTCGAGAATCTCGGTTACCTCGCCACCATGGCAGGAGCCGCCGTCGCGAAGGGCGAACTCGCGCCCGGAGCCAACGAGTTCAAGGCAGGGAAACTCGGAACCCTCAAGATTGAAGGCGACCAGATCATCCTCGGCAAACCCGTGGTTTTCACCAAGGAGAACATCGACCAGTATCACTTCTAACAAAAAATTGCGCCGGGACCGTTTCATGTCCATTCCGCAGCCTTGCCTGTTTCCGGACCGGCGGCCCCGCATCACGCTTGGTTCCATTTCGGGCCGACCGCCAACGAATCATGCCGCCGCAAGGGTGGCTCAGGGCAGGAAGAGCGGTTTCGTTTCAAGAACGCTTGGATTTCCACTTGATGAAGCAGAGGAAGTCGTCGCAACTTTTCCGCGCATGGATTCATCGAAGCAAATGTCACCGAACCCGACGGAGTTGATTGATTGGTTGAACGGCGAAGGACTGCTGGAACTGGACTGGGATTTTCCTGAAGACGGGGATCTGTTCGCGGCCGGACTGGACTCGATGGCGGTGATGCAGCTCGTCGTCGCTGTGGAGGACGAATACGGAGTGGAACTGGGCCCGGACGACCTCACGCGCGAAAACCTGGCCACCCCGATAACCCTGGCGCGATTGATCGCCGAGAAAACCTCATGAGCCCGGACGTCCGGCGCTGTGACGTGGCGGTGATCGGCGGAGGTAGCGCCGGACTGGCAGCCTCCGTCACCGCAGCACGGCGGGGCGCGCGGACGATTTTGTTAGAGAGGCATGGTTTCCTCGGCGGCATGGGCACGGCTTCGCTGGTGCACACGTTCTGCGGCCTCTATCTGCTGCGCGAGGAACCTGGAGCGGTGCTGGCGAATCCCGGCGTCAGCGGAGAAATCGCCGATCTGATGATCCGGGCGACCGGGATCGGCCCGCAGCGCGCCGGACGTGTGGACGTGTTGCCGCAGCATCCGGTGGAGTTTGTCAGGATCGCCGACGACCTGGTTTCCGCCGAAACGAAACTCGAAACCCTGCTTCACACCGAGGTCACCGATGTTTCACAGGATGCGGATGGCTGGCGGATCCGTCTCGCTGGCAGGGCGGGGGAGCATGTGGTACGGGCGCGAGTGCTGGTGGACGCTTCGGGTGACGCGGTGGTGGCGGGCTTCCTGCGGGAGGGTTCTTCGATCACTCCGCCGGCACACCTGCAGCGACCGGCGTATGTCTTCGGAGTGAGAACCCCGTCGGGAATGGCGGATGAGTTTCCGCTGCGCACCGCCGGGCTGCTGGTGGAAGGCGTGCGCGCGGGAGCGGTGCCGGAAGAGGCACTGGGAATTTCATTCCGTTCGTCAGGCCGTCCGGGGGAATCCTTCGGCACGCTGGATCTAACAGGCGGGCGGCTGCCGGAGAACTTTGATCCGCTGGACGACGCCTGCCTCGGCGAGCTTGAGAGACGCGGGCGCAAGGTGGCTGCGGACGCGGTGTCCTGGCTGTCACAACGCGACGAGGTTTGGAAAGGATGCTACATCAGCCACTGGCCGGTGCGCGCGGGCATCCGTGAGAGCCGGCGTTGGACCGGCGACTACATTCTAACAGGAGATGACCTTGCGGCGGGGCGTCGTTTCGACGACGAAGTGTGTCTCGCCACCTGGCCGATGGAGTTCCGTGAAACGGCGCGGGGTCCACGGCTGCGGTTTCCGGAAGGAAACCGGCCCTGCGGCATTCCGCTGCGCTGCCTGAAGCCTGCGGGACTTGAACGCCTGTTTGTGGCAGGCCGCTGCATCTCCGCGGACCATGAGGCACAAGCGTCGATCCGCGTGATGGGCACCTGTTTCGCCACCGGCGAAGCGGCGGGCCGCGCCGCAGCAGGTGCCTGACATCAAGACTTCGGCTGCTCGTCCTCTTCGTCGATGTTGTGCGTGAGGATGAACTGGAGGTCGTCGAGGCCGAGGTTCGATGCGAACCCTTCATCGCCGAGCACGTTGGTGACGAGTTGCGTCTTCTGGTGCTGGAGGATGCGGATCTTCTCTTCCACGGTGTCGCGGGTGAGCAGACGGTAGGCGATGACCTTGTTCTTCTGGCCGATGCGGTGCGTGCGGTCGATTGCTTGGTTTTCCACAGCCGGGTTCCACCACGGGTCATAGAGGATGACATAGGAGGCGGACGTCAGATTCAGACCGGCGCCACCGGCCTTCAGCGAGAGCATGAAGACGGACGGGTCCTTGGTGGTTTGGAACTTCTCGATCTCGCCCTTGCGGTCCTTGGTCTGGCCGGTGAGGTAGTTGTAAGGGCGGTTTTCCAGTTCGAGGCGCGCCTTGATGAGGTCGAGCATGGAGACGAACTGGGAGAAAACGAGCACTTTGTGGCCTTCCTCGTGGAGTTGGTCGAGCAGATAGAACAGCGACTCCATCTTCGCGGACTCCTCCTTGAGATACTTCGGATCGATGAGGCCGGGATGGCAGCAGATCTGGCGCAGGCGCATGAGGCCCTGGAGAATGGCGAAGGAGTTCTTCTTCACCGCCTCGTCGGAATCGAGGCCTAACAGTGCCTTCTGGATGCGCTTGAGCTCGGCCTTGTAGAGCTCCATCTGGATGCCCTCCATCTTCGAGTAAACCTCCTCCTCGGTCCGCGGCGGAAGATCCTGGGCGACCTGGAGTTTGGTGCGGCGCAGCAGGAAAGGCCGCAGGCGCGAGGCGAGGCGGCTCTGGCTGAGCGGGTCCTTGCGCTTGTCGAAGCGTTTTTTGAAATACGCGCGGGAGCCGAGCACGCCGGGCATGGCGAAGGCCATCAGCGACCACATGTCGAGCAGGCGGTTCTCGATCGGCGTTCCGGTTAGAACGAGGCGGTTCTGGGAATCCAGCTCGCGGGCGCACTTGGCGGCCTTGGAGTCCGGGTTCTTGATCTGCTGGCCCTCGTCAAGGATGGTGGTGAGCCACTTGATGCCATTGAGCTCCTCGCCACAGACGCGGAGCTGGGCGTAGTTGAGGACGAGGATGTCGATGTTGTTCTGGATGTGCTCGACGTCGATGTCGTCGCGGTTCTTGAGGATCTTGACGACAAGTTTGGGAGTGAACTTGTTGGCCTCGCTGAACCAGACGTCCAGCACCGACTTCGGACAGACGACAAGTGCGGGTTTCTTGGGCCCCTTGGTTTTCCGGTGCTCCTCGAACAGCCATAGCAGGTAGGTGAGCGACTGGATGGTTTTGCCGAGACCCATGTCATCGGCGAGGATGCCGCCGAAGTTGTTGACCGCGAGGTAGGCGAGGAACTTGAAGCCGTCGATCTGATAGGGACGCAAGGTGGCGTTGAGTTCGTCCGGCACGTCCGGATTGACTTCGAGCTGGATGTCCCCGGCGCGGTTCTTGATGCGCTCCCATGCCTTGGGATCGAAAACCTCGGCGGCTTTCGGATCGGCGAGCTGGAGGGCGTGCATGCGGTGGGTTTCACCTGATAGATCGAAGGGGTCGAGACCGAGGCGGGTGACGGCCTCGCGCTGGTCGGCGTCAAGTTTGATCTCGAGACGCATCCACGAGCCGTCATCCATGCGGACGTAGCCGCCGCGGGCCGCGACGAGCTGGCGGATCTGGGCTTTGGAGAGGTTGACGCCCTGGACGTCGATGACGATGCGGAGGTCGAACCAGTCGATGTCCTGGCCGACGACCTCGAAGCGAACGGCGGCGGTGACGGGATCGGCGAGGATGGACTTCAGTCGGAGGTCGATGTCGAGTTCGATGTCCGGCGGCATCGTGTTGATCCATTCCGCGAATTTTTCGGGGAACTGTTTGGTGATGCGGGATTTGAACGAGAGCAGCTTCTCATCGTAGGAGAGGCCCATTTCCTCGAGGATGGCCGGCACCGGATAGAGTGCTTCGCGGGCGAAACGCAGCAGTTGCTTGCCCTTGACCGGATGTTGTTCAGCGAGTTCCCAGCCATCCTTGGTGAGGCGCTCGGTGCGGCGGCCCTTGGTCTCGATGGCGGTGACGTCGATGACGAGGTGCTCGGTTTCGGCGGCGGTTAGACCGGCGATGAGCTTCATTTCGAACTTCGGTTTCAGTTCGAGATCGACGACGCGTTTCTTGAGGGATTCCGGCAGTGACGCGCCGATCTTGCGGAGGAATTCCACTCCTTCGAGCGAGTCGATGACACGCTTGGGGATGAGGTAGCGCGGCATCACGTCGGTTTCCTCAAGCCAGCGCGGCGGGCCTGGGAAAACGGTTTCGTCGGATTGATAGAGTTCCTTGCGGCCTGGCAGCAGGCGCACCGAGTGGGAGACGTTTTCACCGGTGGCGGTGACGAGTTGCAGGGCGAAACTCTTGCCATCATACGGATCATCCTCGCAGACCCAGCGGAGCCCTTCTTCGACGACCTTGAAGTCCTTCTCGTCGAGGTTGACGATGTAGCCTCTGAGCGCGGGTTGGCGGAAAACCCGGTTCATGAAACGGCAGGATTCTTCCTGGTCGAAGTCGAGGGTGGTGTCGCCGAATTTCCGATAGAACGCGAGGTAATGCTCCCACAGTGTTTGGCTGGAGGCGTCCATCAGCAGCGCGCCCTCGTGGTGAAGCTCGACGTATTTCTCGATGTCGTTCTTCTCGCGGAGCTGGAGCCAGCTGGTGGCCTTGGTTTCCTTCACCTCGACGCGGGCCTCGTTGATCGTGGCCACCAAGCGGAACTGGACGGTTAGGGGTTCATCCTGTGGCGGACGTTCGTTGACCTGCTCGATGCGGTCATACCAGGATGCGACCTCGCGTTCCTGCTCCCAGTCCGCCATTTTTTTCTGAACGTGACCGAGATCCGTGATCACGCTCATGAACTCCGGGTAGGGGAGCTTTCTCTTATAGAATGCGTAAGCGATGTAGTTCCAGAACTCGAGGATGTCTCCTGGAGGCATCGGCCACAGTTCGAGCGGTTCGTAAGTGGTGATCTCCCAGCGCGGGCTGATGCGCACCATGTCGTGGTCGTGGAGCTCGCCCTCAATGACGTAGCGACGGTA
>CANBTO010000008.1 GCA_947372405.1 Verrucomicrobiaceae bacterium | reverse complement strand
TTCCAGCTTGGCGTCTTCACCGGTGGCTTCGTGCCGACAGCCGATAACATTTCTCAGTGGTCCTCGCACTGGTCGTGCGCGCAAACCGCGTCCTACAATCCGGATACGAATGTTTTCGACGGCATTCTGACGGTCGCGAGCAATTCCGGTTCGTTTGCCAAAGGCGCGAAGGCCTACATCTGGCAGATCAGCAGCAGCGCAACCAAGGACGAGTGGATGCTTTTCCGCCAGACAGACTGGACGTGGCCCGCGCCGAACGCAATGGACCCGTTTCCGTTGATCTGGAACACGGCTGACGCGAATGAAGTCGTCATGGGTTCGATCAATTCGGCCGGGAATCCATACCTGTTGAAATCCGACTCCATCGTTTCCTACAGCCAGTGGCAGAACAGCCAGAAGGCCCTGGGTGCCGAGAACGGCCCGAACGACGATCCGGACCACGACGGCGTTCCCAATCTGCTGGAATTCGCCTTCGGGACCTCACCGAACGAGGCGGGTGGCCCTCCGGTTACCCCGACCTCCCTTGCCGAGGTTGCCGGGCGTAAATATCTCGAAATTTCCGTTCCGCGCGTCCGCAACCGGTTGCTGACCACGACTGTGGAGGTGTCGGACGACCTGAAAACCTGGAGTTCCGGGGATGCCGCCACGGAGGTGGTCTCAAGCACTGACAGTGCTTTGGTGGTGCGGGACAAGACCGCGGTCGGTTCGGGTGTGCCTAGGCGGTTCATGCGCCTGAGAGCGGATGCGGCTCAGTGAGCCTCTTTTGAATAGGTTCCCCCGGTTTGCTGCGGCGGGGCTCTACGTGTTTTGGTCAGGATTAGGCAAGGTTGGCATCACCGACCTTGCCTGTGTTTAGGCTCGGGATGGTGTCTGGTAAGGCATGGATTTATGGTAATCCGCCCGAAGTGTAGCCTGGAAATCCTTTGGGTTTCCAAGTTCCGAGAATTCTTGGAATTTTGCAAGTAACTGAAAACGAATCGACTGCGATCGGATCTTTTCGGTTTCGTGTGTATGCGTGCGAGTATCTAGCCAGGAGGAGGGGGGATTAAAAAACGTTCAAAATTTTTTTAAAAAACTTGAACTATTACGGAAATCCTAAATATAAGAGTGCTGTGATGATTGTCGTCGGTCGAATGTTGCCGAAGGGATCGTCTGTTTTTTGAGAGCATTCACACCATCCCCTCCTTATGAACATTTCCCTGAAGGAATTGAAGTCTGCCTGTGTCTTGAGCCTCCTGCTCGCGGCATGTGTCGCGACAGCTGCTGCCTTACCAGCCGTCAGGCAGACGTTCTTCGTGCCATTCCCGGAAGCTGACTTCCAAACATCGCTGAAAGCGATTGATACCACCGGAACGGCAGTGGGCAACCAGATCAAGTCCACGATTTCGATCGTGGTTCCGACAGCCGGCACGATCATCGTTTACGATCACTGGGAAGACGGGTATGAGGCGGATCCGAGCAATCCTACCCAATCCTCCACTCAAATCTGGGGTGATGGCAATCCGGCCCATGGCCAGCCGCCGGGCTACCCCAGCAATATCCTGCCCGCCGGGGCGGTGATTAAATTGCAGAACGTAGTCAATCTTCCACGAAGCGCCGGAACCATCGCATACGACGGGCGGGACCGCCTCACCGCGACTTCTGCGATCGCCGTCACTCGAGCCGCGTGGGGAGTGAGCCCTGGAACGGTGCTTTGCAGCGCCTCCGAAGTGTATGACACGAGGAAATATGGCAAGGCTTTCAGAATACCCGTTGGAACAAACGTCGGATCTTCACAGCAGTTCGAATACTCCTGCCTGCACATCATCGCCTCGCAAGACAATACGACCGTCCAGGTTGATGTCGATGGCAACGGCACGATTGATACGACCAAGAACCTCAACATGGGTGAGTCGATGTTCGTCAACGGGGGGGTCAAGGCCGGTGCCGCGGTTACCTCCAACTACCCGGTCCAGGTCCAGGAACTGACCGGTGACATCGGTTCCACATACGAAAGCCGCACATTCGCGATCCGTCCGACCAGTCTTTGGGGCAGCAGCTATTACGCGCCGGTCGGCACCACGCTGGCTTCGGAAACCCACAACATTTTCCTGTACAATCCGAATGCCGCGGCGATCACCGTGACCTACGAGACCACGAGTAGCAACGGAACTTTCATCGTGCCGGCCAACGGCAACTATCAGTATACGATGCCGATGAACTCAGGCGCTCGTTTCTACACTGCGGGTAACGAGACTTTTTATGCGGTGGGGGCCAACGACAGTGGTGCCGGCGCCACATCGAACCAGACGCATGACTGGGGCTATGCGTTGCTGCCTGAGAATTTTCTCACCACGGGAGTGATTGTTCCTTGGGGACCCGGCTCGGACACCACAGGCACCAATACCAATCCCGACCAGAACGGAAGTCCGGTTTGGGTCACGCCGACGGCCAATACCACGGTTTATGTCAATTACTCGGGCAACCTCGCCAGTGGTCCGAACACTGCGCCTAACGGGGCAAAATACAATATAGCCTATTCAGTCTCGAAGTGGCAGTCGATCCAGATCTATGACACGACGGACAGGGACATGACCGGAGCCCGGATTTTCACCACCGACGGAACCCGACTTGCTTCCGCTTGGGGTGAGGATCCCGCCAAAGCCGGACCTGGAAGCCCCTATCTCGATCTTGGTACCACGATCGTCCCGTTTCCCCAGCCTTCCCTGCTCAAAATAGCCAAGCTCGTGGTGGATGTAAATGGCAATGGCCAGGTTGATACGGGCGACACCATCCAATATACGATCCGGGTTTCCAACGAAGGTGTGGTGGATTTGGACAACACGATTGTGATCGACTCGCTGCCCTCCAGCCTGACCTACGTGCCGGGCTCCACCAAGGTCAATGCCGTGGCGGTAACCGACAATTTGGTTCCAGCCACCGCTTTTCCGGTTGATGAATCCGGTTACGCGCTCGATTCGATTCCACCGGGAGCATACAGCGAGGTTATATTCCGTGCTACGGTGAATCCGGGTGCCACGACGATTACAAACGTGGTGGGCACCTCGGTTGGCGGGCAGTCGTTCACGACTTCCGCAACCACAACCGTCCCGTCGTCTGTAACACCTCCCACAGTCACTTTCACCGATTCCGGCGGCACCACGGTGTCGACATATCCTGCCAATGGCGGAATTTATCTCACACTCACCGACTCTGCGGCGAACACCAGCGCCACCACTGTCCAGACGGTGTCCGTGCTGGTGAAAAATCCCACCACCGGAGATATGGAGTCGGTAACTTTGACCGAAACCGGGATCAACACGGGGATTTTCACCAGTAGCGCCCCCTTGCCGTCATCCACGTCTTCCGGTTCCGGTCTTCAGGATGGAACGCTCTATGCTTTGGCCGGTAACGGACTGGTTGCGAGCTACACCAATTCCGTCACTGGCCTGAGCTGCACGGCCAACGCATCGATCTTCGCGACGATACCGGTGAAGAAGCTCTATCTGAGCGATCCGAGCCAGGCCTTGGACCGGGTCGATCCGGTGGCGAGTGGAGATCTTACGACTGCAAGCTCCGCTTCCTTGGCTGCTCCCAGCAGCAGCACCATTGCGGTCGGTGGGACAACCACCAAAGGCAGTTCTGGTTCTGGAGTCGCCGTTACCTCGCTAACCTTTTCTCACACACCCGGTAGCGGTAGCAATCGTCTGCTGATAGTGGCCGTGTCAACCGGAAGTCCTGACAATGTGGCCACCCAGGGCACTGTCAGTAATGTTACTTTCAACGGAAATGCGATGACTTTGGTGGGCAGTGCCATTGATGGTGTGGGCACCAATGCGAACAGTTATATATACATGATGAAGGATGCGAGTCTCGGGACCACCGCTGCGGCAAACGTGGTGATCACGGCAACCAACTCAACCGTTCTCGCTTCCGCCACTACATTTACCGGAGTCAACCAGACGACACCGCTTGGAACATTCGCATCCGCCAATTCTTCTGTTGCAGGTGCCACCGTAAGCTTGACCTCGGCTTATGCATCGGCCGCAGGTGAGCTGGTTTACTCGGTAGGTGGTATCGAACAGGGGAATACCAACCGCACCATCACCACTGCCTCGGGCCAGGCTGAGCTTTCCAACACCAGCAACAACAAATACATTGATACCGCAACCAGCACCATTCCAGGTGCGGCTTCCGTTTCACCCACCTACACTGCCTCTGCCAATCGCAACTGGACCATCGGTGTGGTTGCTATCAAACCGGCCCCGGGTTCCTCAGGCGGCAGCACCACGTTCACGCAAGCCCCGGCGATGGCGAAGCCGTTCACCACTCCAGCGATCGGTACCATCGGCCTGACAACCTATGTTTCCGGAATCACCGGTTCGATGCCCGCCAATCCCGCGGTGACCGCAGTGCTCAAGAAGGGAACAACCTATGCGGGGGCCTCCACGTTTGCTACTTTCACCAGTCCTGCTTTCACGGCGGGCACCGGTGCGACCGGCAACTTGGTGTGGAGCGGTTCACCCGTCGCGGATACCACCGTGGCAGTGGGAGAATTCATCTATCTGGACATCATCAACAAGCAGAGTGGCGTCAGTTTCGCCGTCGATTACGACAGCTCCACAAAGCCGTCCGCCATCAGTCTGCCTGCCAACACGGTCATCACGGTGGATTCCCTCGGAATCTACGACGCGCCCTATCCAGGCGGCACCTTGATCAGCGGCGTGAACAACGGGCAGAAAGCCTACGTCCGCGTGACCACGAGTGATCCGTTTGGTGCTTACGACATCACAAGCCTCGACGTCACCCTCACCAACCCATCCGGAGGCACTTCGTCGACAAACCTCACGTCGACTGTCGCGACCACAGCTAGCTCAAAGACCTACGAATATGCGTGGACATCCGGACCCGCCACCGGAGGATATTCGATCACCGTAAAGGCGAACGAGGGCACCGAGGGCATTAACGCCACCTCTACCACGCCTCTTCAAGTAACGCAGCAGGACCTTGGCACACCCAGTACCACAACCTTTACCGATTCATCAGGCAATCCGGTCACAAGCTACACCACCAGCGGCCCAGCGTATGTTCAGGTGATCGATCAGGACAAGAATACCGACCCGCTCACCGTTCAGACGATCATCGCCGTCATCACGACCAGCACTGGGGACAGAGAGACGGTCACGTTGACCGAGACCGGACCTAACACCGGTATCTTCCGCAGCAGTTCCATCACCGTGAACACCGGATCGGTGACACAGGGAAACAACGCGCTCAACATTGTTCCGGGAGCCAGCCTGCTCGTTACTTATGTGGATGCCGTCGATTCCTCGGACACATCATCCGCCAACGCTGTCATTGTCACGGCGTCCACGACCAGTGTCAGCATCTACAAAAGCCTCATCAGTCCTTCGTCAGGCAAGGCACTACTCAACGATGCCATCAGTTACAACATCCAGATTGCCAATACCGGGAGCAATTCCCTGCCCACGGTCTCGGTGTCTGATAGTTTTGACAATGCGAGGCTCCAATATGTGGGAGCGAGCATTGCACCCAGTTCGACCGGCACGGGAACCTTGAACTGGACAAACGTCGGTCCGCTGGCAGCCGGACAAATCGTCAACATCCAGGTGAATTTCACCGCTCTCGCCGTGGGTACCGCTGCCAACTCGGCATCGGCTGGTGGCACGGCCTCTTCCGGTCCATCCACTGTCAACGTGACGATCGACAAGCCGAAAGTCACCGTCACCAAGACCTTGCTCAATCCGGTTACGGGCCCCTCATACAAGGGGGACAATGTCACGTTCCGCATCGTGGTCCAGAACACCGGCACCACCTCGATCACCACACTGCCGCTTTCGGATAACTTCAGCGGCCGCTCGTTCCAGTTTGTTTCAGCGACCATTCCGCCGGATTCCAGCGGCAGCGGCTCATTGCTGTGGAACAATCTCGGCCCGCTCGCGGTGAACGCGTCCAAGACAATCGACGTCACGATGCTGGTCAACGGCGCGGCGGCACCTGCGGACAATACCGCGGACATATCCTATGCCGTGGATGCGGGCGGCAACCCGCTCCCTCCGGTCAGCAGCACCGCCTCCATCACCACGCTGGCGGGTTCCATCGGCAGCACGATCTTCCAGGACAAGAACAACAACGGGCTGCCGGACTCGGGCGAAGGTATCGCCGACGTGACGGTTTTCGCGGACTTGAACAACAACGGCGTGCGGGACTCCGGTGAACCTTTCTCGGTAACCGACTCCACCGGCACCTATCAGCTCTACAATCTGGCGTTGGACACCTACAAGGTCATGGTGGATACAACCACACTTCCGACGGCGCTCACCAAGTTGGTGGCGGATCCCGACGGAGTGAAGGACGGGAAAACCAGCGTTACGCTGACCGCGGCATCTCTCTCAAACACGTCGACCAACTTCGGTTACCAGTATCCCTCGCTGAGTGGCAACGTCTATGATGACGCCAATGGCTTAAGCGACGGAATTGTCAACGGCACTGGCACAAATGCCGGGGGCACGCTCTATGCCAATCTGATCAACAGCTCGAACCTTGTCGTGAAATCCGTGGCCGTTGGTTCGGGCGGAACTTATTCGTTCCCGAATGTTACTCCGAACGGTTACACAGTTGTGATCAGCACCACATCCGGGACGGTGGGGGCCGCGGCGTCGGCGGTTGCATTGCCCTTGAGCTGGGTGAATACCGGTGAATTCCTCGGTTCGGGAGCTGGCGACGATGGCACCGTAAATGGTAGCCTCGCCGTGACAGTTGCCGCCTCGGACGTGACCAACGCGAACTTCGGCATCGACCAACGGCCTGTGCCCAACACGGTGACCGCTTCTCCGGTTAATCCCGGCGGAACGACACAAGTCGTTGTTCCCACGCTCAGCGGCACGGATCCGGAAGGCAGTCCGGTGACCACCATGATCATCAAGACCCTGCCCGCGAACGCCACGCTCTATTATAACGGCGTCGCTGTGGCAGCCGGTCAGACGATCACGAATTATAACTCCTCGCTGCTCACCGTCGATCCAGTCGGGAATGGTGCCACCACGGTGATCTTCAACTACTCGGTGGTTGATGCGGCCAACGTGGAATCTTCCACCACCGCTCTTGTCACGCTCTCTTTCACACCTGGAGCAGGAAAGGTAAGCATTGCGGGCAATGTCTATGACGACGCAAACGGCTTGCTCGGCACACCCGTCAACACAGTTGACGGAACGGGTACCAGCGCAGGCGGGCTGCTGTATGCCAACCTTATCAACAGCTCGAACAATGTCTCCGAGGTGGTGTTGGTCGCATCTGATGGAAGTTATAGCTTTGGCTCTGTCGCATCGAGTGGATCCACAAGCAACTACTCGGTAGTCCTCAGCACCATTGCGGGAACCGTGGGGGCTGCGAAGCCTGCCGCATCCCTGCCATCCGGCTGGGTGAACACCGGAGAGTTTCTTGGTTCTGGTGCGGGAAGTGACGGTACCGTGAACGGCACGCTCGCCGTATCCATCAGCAACACCAATGTGAACAACGCGAATTTCGGCATCGACCGGCTGCCGAGTGCCACCGCGCTATCCGTCCCGGCCCAACCTAATCCGAATCTCGTATCTGGAACGGCGAAGGTCACGATCCCCTCTCTGGGCGGCACTGATCCGGAAGACGCCACGATCGGTACGATCATTATCAAGACTCTGCCATCCGGCACCGGCACCCTGTTCTATAACGGCGTGGCCGTAACCGCCAACCAGACGATTTCCAGTTATAATCCGTCCCTTCTCACGGTGCAACCGGCCACCGGCACGCCTACGGTAACCTTCACATACTCAGTTGTGGATGCTGCGGGCAAGGAGTCTGCGGCGTCCGCCACCGTCACCATGCCGTTCACCGGTATCAGCGTAAGTGGAAAAGTGTTTGATGACGCTAACGGCCTCACTGACGGAATCGTAAACGGCTCTGGCACGAATACGGGTTCCACGCTTTACGCCTATCTCGTCAATGGCAGCAACAACGTGCTCCAGGTCGCCACGGTAGCTGCCGACGGAAGTTATATTTTCTCGAACGCCGTCACGGCGAACACGAGCTACACCGTCGTCCTGAGCACTACGTCAGTGACTGTGGGCTCGGCTGCTCCAGCCGCAGTGCTTCCTTCCGGTTGGGTGAACACCGGGGAGTTTTTCGGTAGCGGAGCTGGTAGTGACGGCACGGTAAACGGCATCCTGCCGGTCAGCGTTACGACCACCAGCGTGGCGAATGTGAACTTTGGCGTCGATCGGAAACCCACAGCCGCCACCGTCACCGCACCCGCCCAGTTCAATCCGGGAAGCAACACCAAGGTCCAGGTGCCTGCCTTGAGCGGAACAGACCCCGAGGACACCACGACCGGGGCCGTGGTGATCAAGACGCTACCTTCCAATGGTACGCTCTATTATAATGGTGTCGCAGTCACGGCTGGTCAGGTCATTACTTCATACAACCCGCTTCTGCTCGCCGTGGATCCCAATGACGGTGCCATCACGGTGTCCTTCACATACTCCGTGCAGGATGCTGCGGGAGTGGAATCCGCCGCCGCCACCGTGACCATGCCGTTTACGGACATCGTCATCACCGGCACGGTGTTCAACGACGCCAACGGACTTCTGGGATCTCCAGCAAACACGGTTGACGGTGCCGGCACCAATGCCGGAGGCACCGTTTATGCCAGCCTGGTCGATGGCACTAACAAGGTGGTCCAGTCGGTTCTGGTATCTGCCGACGGAACCTATACGTTTACGAAGGTGGCGCCCAACACGTCATACTCCGTCGTGCTCGGTACGGAACTTGGCATCCTGGGTGCCCTTGCCTCTCCCGCTGCCACACCCTCCGGCTTTGTAAGCACCGGCGAGAATATTGGTTCGGGGGCGGGCAGCGACGGAACTCCCGACGGTGTCCTTGCGGTGGTCGTGGCGACCAACAACTTAGCCAATGCGAACTTCGGCATCGAACGGACGCCATCGGCCAACGTGGTCACGGCAGCAACTCAGGCCAACCCCGGCGGCACGGCGAAGGTCGTGGTGCCCGCGCTTAATGGCACTGATCCCGAAGATGCATCGGTCACCGTTTTTGTCATCAAAACGCTGCCGTCTAACGGAACGCTTTACTACAACGGGACCGCGGTCACCTCAGGCCAGAAAATTTCAGGTTACGATCCCTCACTTCTCAAGGTCGATCCGAATGACGGATCGGTCACGGTGAGCTTCACCTACGCGGCGGTGGATGCAGCTGGCAAGGAGTCGGGACCGGTCTCAGTGAGCATGCCGTTTACAGCTGTGAACATTTCGGGCAATGTTTATGATGACGTTAACGGCCTTCTCGGAACTCCTCTGGATACCGTGGATGGCACTGGCACCAATGTGGGTGGCACTCTCTACGTGAACTTGATCGACGGCGGAAATCAAGTGGTGCAGGCCGTGGCGGTGGCGGCCGACGGAACCTATTCCTTCGGCACAGTTGCTCCGAATGCAAGTTATACGATTGTCCTGTCCACCACCCAGGGTTCAGTGGGCGCGGCGGCACCAGCGGCTGCACTTCCTTCAGGATATAGAAACACAGGTGAGCATTTTGGCGCGGGTGCTGGCAGCGATGGAACTCCAAACGGCATTCTAGCGGTTACAGTGACCACCGCCAGCGTTGGCAACGCGAACTTCGGAATACAGCAACTCGGCACCATCACCGGCTCGGTGCTGGCCGACACCGACAACAACAATACCGGTGACTCCGCGCTGGTCGGAGTGAACCTTGAACTCCGCGACGCGACGACCAACGCGCTCATCGCGAGCACCACGACCAACGGTTCCGGAGCCTACAGCTTCGGCAACGTTGCTCCCGGCAGCTACAAGATCGTCGAAACCCAACCCTCCGGCTACAACAGCGTGTCCGACAAGGACGGCGGCAACCTCGACATTATCGGCGACATCACGCCGGTTGTCGTCACCGCCGGTGCGACCAACAGCGGCAACAACTTTGTCGAGGAGCAACCCGGATCGATCTCTGGCTCCGTGCTCGCCGACACCGATGGCAACGGCAGCGGCGACGCACCGCTCACGGGAGTGCTCGTCCGCCTGCTCAACAGCGGCGGGTCTCCGGTTCTTGACGGAGGCGGCTCACCCATCACCACGACGACCGCCCCGGACGGCAGCTACAGTTTCGGCGGACTGCCGCCCGGCAACTACCGAGTCGCGGAAACCCAGCCGTCCAACTACAACAGCGTGTCCGACAAGGACGGCGGCAACCTCGACGTTATCGGCGACGTCACCCTCATCGCGGTCAGCGCCGGCGCTTCCAACAGCGGCAACACCTTCGTCGAAGTGCAACTTGGCGTCATCAGCGGCCACGTCTATGCCGACTCCGACAACAATGGCAGCGGCGACGCTCCGCTCTCCGGAGTTCTTCTCACCTTGTTAGACTCCTCCGGCAATCCGGTGGACGGCGATCCGAACACCCCCGGCGTCCAGCCCCGCACCACCACCACCAACGGCTCGGGCGCATACAGCTTCACCGGCGTAGCCCCCGGCAGCTACCGCGTCTCCGAAACCCAGCCCTCAGGCTACGCCAGCGTGAGCGACGTGGACGGAGCCAACAACAACCTCATCGGTGACCAGACACCTATCGTCGTCACCCCCGGCCTGACCGTCGGCGGCCGCGACTTCGTCGAGATCCAATACGGCTCCATCGCCGGCAGCGTCCATAAGGACAGCGACAACAACGGCAGCGGCGACGCCCCGCTTGGCGGAGTGACGCTCAACTTGTTGGACTCCTCCGGCAATCCCGTGGACGGCGACCCGAACACTCCCGGCGTGCAGCCCGTCACCACCACCACCGCCCCGGACGGCACCTACACCTTCAACAACGTCCTGCCCGGCAGCTATCAGGTTGCCGAAACCCAGCCCTCCGGCTACGGCAGCGTCTCGGACGTCGATGGTGGCAACCCCGACCTCATCGGCAACACGACCCCCATCACCGTGGCGCCCGGACAAGCCGTCACCGGCCGTGACTTCGTCGACATCCAGCTCGGCTCCATCACCGGTTTCGTGTTCGTCGGCTCCAGTCCGCTCGCCGGGGTGACGCTCACCTTGTTGGACTCCTCCGGTAATCCGGTGGACGGCGATCCCAACACCCCCGGCGTGCAGCCTCTAACAACCACCACCGCCTCGGATGGCTCCTACACCTTCAGCAACGTGACGCCCGGTTCCTACAAAGTCGCCCAGACCCAGCCCTTCGGATACAACAGCTTCGGCGACAAGGACGGCGGCGACCTCGACGTCATTGGCGACGTCTCGCCGATCACCGTGCTGCCCGGCCAGACCAACGCGGCCAACAACTTCATCGAATCGTTAGACACCTGCCCGGACACCTGGGCCGAGTGGAAGTTCCAGCATCCCGGTGAAACGGCCGCCGGCAACCCCGATGCGGACGCCTACGACAACTTCGCCGAGTTCGCCTTCGCCATGCCCTATGACAACGGCACCGGCAGCCCCTGGCTCGGCAACACCGCGTGGATCATCCGTCCCTCCGCGCTCGCCCCCGGCACGCTCGAAGGTGCCTTCATCCGTCCCAAAGGCGCGCTGCAAAACGTCACCTGCAGCCTGCAATACGCCGCCACCGCCACCAACCCGACCGTCTGGCAGACCCTCGTCATCACCCCGTTGATGATCAGCACCGTGGACAACGGTGACTGCACCGAAACCGTCACCATCCATGACCTGGAAACCCTGACAGGACTCACCGGAGGCAGCGGCGTCGTGCGCATCAAGGCCGATCTGGACGAAGACCCGCCCACCGGCACCGACCACACCTCCTACACCGAAGTCGAAGGCTGGAAGGAAACCCCGCTGGTCGCCAACTGCGCCACCTACAACAACCCGTTCCTGCGCGAAGCCGTCTTCACCGGCACTGTCGGCACCGTCAGCGGCCAGGACCTCGCCTTCACCATCAGCGGCGGCGGCGCCGACCTCTCCACCCTTCTGACAGGCGGCACCTACTACCTCGAAGTGACCTCCGGCGACAACGTGGGCCACCGCTTCGACATCGCCTCCGCCACCGGCAACACGATCACGCTCGCCAACGACACCAGCCTGAACGACGCGGCACCGCCCTTCAACACCCTCACCGGCGCGCCGCCCGCCAACCTCGCCGGGGACCAGGTGGTTGTTCGCAGGCACTGGACACTCAACGAAGTCTTCCCGCCAAGCGGCTTCGGTGCCTCCGGCGACCAGTCGACCGCCGACGAAGTGCAGGTCTTCGCAGGCGGAGCCTGGACCATCTACTGGCTCTACGACGAAAACGACGGCAACCCGGCCACCGCCCGCTGGGTGGACGCCGCCGATGCCGGCATGGCCGACCAGGGAGCCGTTATCATCCAGCCCGGCCAGGGCATGTTCTTCAACAACCGCAACGCCGTCACCTCCATCCTCGCCTACGGCGAAGTGCGCGCCAACGCCTTCATCCGTCCGCTGGCGGCAGGAGCCAACCTCGTCGGAGGCGGCTATCCGCTCGATCAAAGCGCCACCGGAAACGGCAGCCGCGCGATGAGTCTGGCCACCGGTTTCTTCGGCAGTCGTGACTTCAAGACAGCGGACCTGTTCAGCATCTGGAGGGCGGACTCGACAAACGGAGCCACCGGCTACGACAGCTACTACCTGCTCAACGGAGCGCCGACCCAGTCGTCGATCCTCCGCTGGGTGAAGGTGGGGGACACCTCGATCCTCGCGCGGGATGCGGAAACGCTGCTTCTGGGCAACCGCAGCGCCTTCCTGAGATCCAAAACCGGGCTTCCCGGCTACACCACGCCTCTCCCTTGGTCGCCTTGAACGAAATTTATTTAAGTAATGCTGAATATCAAAAAAATCTTTATTTCCAGCGAAATGGTCGATAAGAACATGCCTGAGACGCTGGAAATGATTCCTCCCTACCGCATGAAAACCAATTTAGCGCTTCTCGCCGTCACTATTTTCCTGATCTCCGCATTCCGTACGGAAGCGCAGACACTGGAGTGGGGCAGCGAGGTTTTCAGCGATCTCGTGGACAGCCATGGAAACACGCTCGACACAGCCTTCGTGTTCGAACTTGGCGCGTTTGCCGATGGTTTCGTTCCGGATCAAACCAACACGAGTTCTTGGTTGAAGAATTGGCGGGTCTTTGACCGGGCCTCCTACAGTCAGGACAACGGCTATTTTTCCTCCACCGTGCAGATGCTCGACAACGGGCGGAGTGACAGCACTTATCAGACTCCGGGGACGATGAGCTTCGAAGGACTTGGCGCCTATATATGGGTACGCAAGGGCGACAATCCGGTGGAAGGCAGCGAGTGGTTGCTCACGCGTGCCAACACGTGGACTTTTCCGACGGCGACTCCAGGTTGCTGCGATAACCAGCCGCCGACCCAATGGTCGGTCAGTGATCTTGGCAACGGAAACGTGCCGTTGTGGGGAGGGCAGGGAGGCATCGATGGATCGGGCGTCCACACCGACTTTGGCACCCACACCTTGCAGACATTCACTTTTGTTCCTGAGCCTTCGTCCGTTCTGCTGGTTGGGATGGCCGGGGCCTTCACCGTGTTGAGACGCCGACGCACAGGAAACTGAAACGTGGCCATGATCCGTCCGGCAGGCTGGCTTCCGATGATCCTGGCAATTTGCGCGGCGACGGAACTTTCCGCTCAGACTTCTACTATCAGCTGGAGCAGCACCACCAATGCGGTGAACCAAACCAGCTCGGGTTCATTGATGGACGGCGGGTTCAGGTTCGAGATCGGGGTTTTCACCGGTTCTTTCGTTCCAACGAATCTCAACATGTCGAGCTGGGCGGCGAATTGGAACCCGGCGCAGCGGACTTCTTATGACGCATCCAGTAAGAAATTCGCCTCGTCATTCACAACCTCCTCTAACACCTCGCCCTTCACGGCGGGAAAGGCGGCGTATGTCTGGGGCTTCAAGGGAGACGCGTCCACTGGAGAGTGGATATTGTTCCGTGCCGCCAGTTGGTCATGGCCGGATGTGAACGCGTTTCCTCCCTCAAACCCCACTTGGCTTGCCAGCGCCGCGACTCCGGTGCTCGGCGGTATTAATTCCAGTGGGAATCCTTTCCTCATGAAATCATCCGCGGTTACCAACGCGGTTCCTCCGGCGACATCGTTTTCGCAATGGCAGGCGGACTATTTGACCGGAGAACCATTGAACGGCCCCAACGATGATCCGGATAAGGACGGCATGACAAACATGCTGGAATTTGTCATGGGCACATTGCCAAAAACGGCCAATGCGCCGGCTGCCACGCCGGTCTCATTGGTGAGCGGCCACCTCCAGATCACCGTGCCACGCCGCATTGACCGGACGGCTACATTGACGGTGGAGGTTTCCAGCGACCTGAAGAACTGGAACTCCGGTTCGTCGTACACCCAAGTGGTGAGCAACGGGTTGACCGCGCTGGTGGTCGGTGATCTGACGGCGTTTGATGCCACTCATCCCAAGCGGTTCATGAGGCTGCGCGCGGTGATTCCATGAAATTTCCCCCGTGATATGACAGCGAATGAAACGTGAAGGCGGAAACTCCCTGTGGCTGGAATTCGCGATCCTGGCATCTTCGTTGGCTGGATTTTCGATCAATCTTCTGCTGCTGTTTCATAGATACTCGGACACTGCCGCTGGAATCGCCGGATGTGGCGGCGGATCATGCGAGGAGGTTCTCGCCTCACGCTGGTCGGTGCTTTTCGGCCTGCCGGTGACGGTCTTTGGAATGCTGGTGTATGGCGGACTGATGGTCTCCCTAACAGCACGTTGGGAGCGGCTCCACAAACCGCTGTTGGGCGCGGTCTCAGGTGCCGTCTGCTGGTTCGTATTCACGCAGGCCGTCCTGCTGGAAAAGTTCTGTCCATGGTGCCTGGCGGCTCATGCTGCGGGGATCGCAGTGCTGGTGTTGTCGATGATTCGCCTGGGATCGGGTGTCGCGTTCAGACAGGTGTTGGTCTGGAGCATTGCTGCCTTTTTCGGCATTGGTCTCGTGCAGATCTATGGTCCGCTGCCTGCGGGCCATCGCATGGAGGATGTGGTCACGGTCACGCCCGACGCGCCCGTGCATGCCCGCGGCGAGGGCAGGGTGGTGACCTTCGATGGTGGACTGAAATCCTACAACGTCCGCTCTCTGCCGCACTGCGGCCCGGAGGACGCGAAGCATGTGCTGGTCGAGTATTTCGACTATCAATGCCCCGCCTGCCGGATCATGTCCGGTTATCTGGAAGCCCTGGTTGCGAAATATCCGGCGGATATCGTGGTGCTGCTCTTGCCGATGCCGCTTGAAACCGGTTGCAACCGCCACGTTTCCGCACGCAACGAGCACCCCGGCAGCTGCGAGATCGCCCGCATCGCGCTCGCAGTGTGGAAGCGCGATCCCGGCGCGTTTCGTGCTTTCCACCATGCGCTCATCGCGGATTCGTCCGTGGATTCCGCGCGCAGGCTGGCATTGCAAATCATTCCGCCGCAAGACTTGACTGCGACTCTAACAGATTCGTGGATCGACGAAATGATTCACGCGGACGTCGAGGACTGGCACGTCTTCTCAAAGACCACGGACAAGCTCCCTAAACTGCTGGTCCGGGACAAACGCATCCTGCACGGCCTGCCTTCCGGCGAGGAAGACTTCATCCGTGTGATCGCGGGGGAACTCGGTCTTCAGTGACCGGACAACCGCCGGCAAGTGGCCTCATCCACCACCTCGCAACGGCGGTATCCCTCGCCATGGCCGGGGATGGTCATCATCAACGCGTCGCGCTCATAGGGTGAGGGAAAATCCAGGCCGATCAGCGCGCGGCCGATGCGTTCGCCGGACTGGCGGTAGTTGAAATAACAGAGGTTCGCGTTGCCGCGGATCCGCTGGGAAAGGAAGTCGTGAAGCGCTCCGGGCCGTTCGTAGAAATCCAAGCGCAGGAAGGCCGGGTTCTTCAACAGATCCTCGCGCAGCGGAATCGCCCGGAACGCCACGTCCACTGCTCCTGTTAGATCATGCCATGCGAAGCGGCCCGCATCGAGTTTGTCCTGCACCGCGTCCAGCACCGCCGGGTCCGCGGCGCTTATGGTAAAGACCGGCCACGCATCGGTTTCTCCGGTCATGCCATACTGGAAATCCGCGATATTGATGCCCGCGAAGCACGAGTCGAGAAGCTCCAGCATGGCACCCGGCCGCTCTGGGATGCGCACGCGCAGGGTGCGGCTTGCCTGGTCCGCAAGCCCGACGGACTGGGCGATGAGTCCGAGTTGAAGGAAGTCGATGTTCGCTCCGCAAAGGATCACCAGCACTTTTTTCCCAATGAGTTTGTGGTGGTTCTTCAAGACCGCCGCGAGACCCATCGCGCCTGAGGGTTCGGATATGCAGCGCAGCCCGTCCCACAGCGTCCGCATCGCGTGGCTCACCTCCGTGTTGGTCACCGTCTCGATGCGTCCGAGCGTGTGGCGGCAGATCTGGAACGGAAGATCGCCCGCCATTCTAACAGCCGTGCCGTCGCAGAACAGGTCCACCTGGTCCAGCGCCACCGGCTCGCCCGCAGCGAGCGCGGCTTTCATTGACGCCTGTCCTACGCCCTCCACGCCGGTGATCTCGATATCCGGCCAGTAGGTCTTCAGCCAGGTGGAGACTCCGGCCGCCATGCCGCCGCCGCCGATCTGGAGGAAGGCGGCGTCGAACGGTCCGTGACCTGATAGAACAATCTCGTCCGCCAGCGTGCCCTGCCCGGCCATCACCTCGAGGTCGTCGTAGGCGTGGATGTAAACCGCTCCGGTTTCCGCCTCGTCTCTGCGCGCCGACTTCACGGCCTCGTCGTAGCTGTCGCCTGATAGATGGATCTCGACGAATTCACCGCCGTGGTGGAGGACGGCGGATTGTTTCACCTGCGGCGTCGAGCGCGGCATATGGATCCTCGCGCGCATGCCGAGCGTGCGGGCGGCGAGAGCCACGCCCTGGGCATGGTTTCCCGCCGATGCGGTGACGACTCCGCGCCGTGCCTCGCCGGGAGTGAGCATGGCCATGCGGTTGCAGGCACCCCGCCACTTGTAGGATTTCACTGCGGAAAGATCCTCGCGTTTCACCCAGATTTCAGGGCCGGGTTCCGGCATGTTCAGGCGTTCCAGTGGTGTGGGCGCGCCGAATCGATAGACCCGCTCGCGAGCGAACAGGATTTCCTGGCGCAGTCGGCGGTCGAGCGGCATTTCCTCGCGTTCCATGACGGATCATTGATCGGAGCGGCTTGGTCGTGCAAGGCCGCACAGGCATTGATGCGGGACTCAGTCACGCCGCGCCTCATAAACATACCAGTCCTCCAGGCGTTTGCGGGCCCATGGCGTCTTGCGCAGGAAGGTGAGGCTCGATTTAACCGAGGGATCGAACATGAAACAACGCACCGGAATCCGGTCCGCGAGAGCGGGCCAGCCATGGCGCTCCACCAGCGTGCGCAGGACGGTTTCCAACGTCACGCCGTGTAGCGGATCGTTCGGATGGGATTGCATGCTGCGAGTCTGCCTGACAGCGGAGTCCGGGTCAAAAACCAAGTCGGCGCGTTCATTCGGCGTATTCGGATGGCGCGGCGGTGATCGGTTGCCATTCGATGTCCCGATAGAAAACCTCCGCGCCCTCCGACTGCAGGATGATAGGGCCCGTGGTGACTGGCACCGGGTTTGATCCATCGATGCGACGCGGAGCATGCAGGCGCATGACAACCTTGCCGTTCACGATGTGGATGCTGTCCTCGCCGAAGCAGACGAGTTCCACCGTGTTCCATTCACCGGTTGGTTTCTCGTTATCGGGATGTTTGACGCAGCGCCCGTCTTTTCCCGGAACTTGTGAGAAGACGTGCCATTCACCGTGTGGATCGTAATCGAAAACCGTGTGCTCACCCACCACCCGCGGAGTCGAACGCACGGAGATCTCGCTTCCCACCGCGTAGAGGTCACCGACGTCGTGTTCCTGGATCTGCAGTTCGATCGAGCGCGCCCACTGGCGGCCTTCCGCGCCGGGCTCCGCGTGGACGTGATAGAGCAGTCCGCTGTCGCGAGGTGTCTCGGGCTCGTTGCGTGGCGGCCACTTCAGACTGCCCCACTTGAACTGCAGCCGCAGGCGGTAGTTCTGGAACGATCCATGGGATCGCAGCTCGCCGAACACCTCGCCCGAGATGCGGATCGAGGATTTGCCGTCCACCTCGGTCACGGTGAAGACCTTGAGCGGATCGCGCTTGAATCCGATAATCTCGGTATATTTTCCATCGGTGCCGCGCGTCATGCCGGGAACCTCGGAACTCTTGTCCGGCCGCTGCATCCAGGTGGTCCATTCGCTGAGATCCTTGCCGTTCCATAGCGATTTCCAACCTTCCTGTGCGTGAGTGGTGGCGCACAGCACGAGGGAAATGGCGGCGGATGAAAACTTGTGACAGATCATGACCCGGTGGAAACGCATGACATGCACCGGAAGTTTTCATTTGTTAGAGAATCACCCAGGGACGCGGGTTTCCCGGATCAACGGTTGGACTCCCGCCAGGCGATCAACGCTCCGCACAGATCCCCGAGCGCGCAGCCGACGGATTTGAAGAGCGTGATTTCCTCTTTGTTTAGCCTTGCTGAAACGCTTCCGCTGCAGAGGTCTGACAATTCCCCCGCCACCTGATCCGTCGAGTAAACACCTTCGCTCACCGGCACGAGGATCTCGCCGGCTTCCTTGAAACAATTGACCCGCGTGTCCACGAAGACCCGGGACTTCGTCACCATGGCGGTGTCGCACTCGCGTTTGGTGGCGTGATGGTTGCCGAGGAAGTCCGTGTGGGTGCCCGGTTTGATCCACTCGCCGCGCACCAGGATTTCGGTGCTGCCAGTGGCACAGACGACGATGTCAGCCAGCCCGCAGGCGGCGGGCAGATCGGCCGCCACCTCGAATACCAGTCCGGGCAGTTCCTTCGCCATCGTTTCGGTCAGAGCCGCGGCCTTGTCCGGCGAGCGACCCCAGACGATCACTTTTTCCAGCGGCCTCACGCTGGCATGGGCGCGGATGAGGAACGGCGCGAGTTTCCCTGTTCCTAACAGAAGAAGCGTCTCCGAATCCGTGCGGGACAGGAAACGCGAGGCCAGAGCCGAAACTCCGGCCGTCCGCCAGCATGTCACGCTGACGCCATCCACCAGCGCCAGCGGTTCGCCGCAGCTCCGGTCGAACAACAGGATCTGCGAATACAAGGTGCGGTGCGGGGCCTGGTTTTCCGGGAAATACGTGAAGGCCTTGAGTGCGATCACTTGCTCGTTCCACGATGGCAGCATCGCGAAGGCGTCATGACTGCCGGACGCCTCGTTCAGCAGCATCACCTGTCTTGGCGGCATGGTGTAGGGTCCTGCGAAGGCATCGGACAGGGAGTCGATGAAGTCCGGATAGCTTAGTGCGGCGTGAACCTGTTCGGCGGTGATTACTTTCATAGTCGAGGAAGTTTACCCGCGCAGCTTGCCCGACGAACTGCCGATGCCAAGCAGAGATCGGCGGGATTTGCTGCGGAATTTGAAAATTTCCATGAGATACGGGTGTATAGCCCGAACCATGCGTGCCACGGTCCTGATCTTCCTGCTCCCCTTGCTGGCCTCGGCCAAGCCAAACCTGATTTTTCTGCTTTCCGACGACCTCGCCCAGGGTGACATCGGAGCCTACGGGCAGAAGCTGATCCAGACGCCGAACTTCGACCGGATGGCGAAGGAGGGGACGCTCTACCAACAGGCGTATGCGGGCACGAGCGTGTGCGCTCCCTCGCGCAGCTCCTTGATGACCGGACTTCATACGGGGCATTGTCCGATCCGTGCCAACCGCGAGGTGAAACCGGAGGGCCAGAAGCCTCTGCCCGCGGATACGGTGACCGTCGCCCAGCTCCTGAAGAAGGAAGGCTACGCGACGGCTTGCACCGGCAAGTGGGGCATGGGCATGTTCGATACAACCGGCAGCCCTCTCAAGAAAGGCTTCGATCGCTTCTTTGGCTACAACTGCCAGCGGCACGCGCACTCATATTTTCCAGGCTATCTTTATGACAATGACAAGCGCATCGAACTGGACGGCAAGACCTATGCGCAGAACCTCATCCAGAAGGCGGCTCTGGATTTCATCCGCCAGCACAAGGACGGCCCCTTCTTTTTATACTACGCCGCCACACTGCCGCACGGGAACTACGAGATCGACGACCTCGGGATCTACAAGGACAAGCAATGGTCGAAGCAGGAGAAGACCTATGCCGCGATGGTCACACGCCTCGATCATGATCTGGGCGAGTTGCTGGATCTGCTCAAGGAATTGAAAATCGCCGACAACACGCTGGTGATCACAGCAGGCGACAACGGATCGTCATTCGCTCCGGACTCGGAGCTGGGCAAACGATTCGACCAGACGATGGGCGGCAAGCTGCGCGGTTACAAACGTGGCATGTATGAAGGCGCGCTCAGACAAGCGGCGATCTCATGGTGGCCTGGCCATGTCTCTGCCGGGCGCGAAACCGAAGAACCATGGGCGTTCTGGGATTTTCTGCCTACCGCAGTGGATCTGGCTGGAGGCAGGCTGCCGGACGGAATCAAAACCGACGGACACTCGCTGGTTTCGTTCCTCAAGGGTGGCGAAGCTCCCAAGCGCGAATATTTTTACTGGGAACTTCACGAGGGGAAACCCATCCAGGCGATCCGATTCGGTGATTGGAAAGCCGTGAAAAACGGCCCCAAAGCGAAGGTGGAGCTTTACGATCTGGCCAAAGATCCCTCGGAAAAAGCCGATCTCTCCGCAAGCCGTCCGGAACTGGTGGAAAAGGCTTTGGATCTGATGAAGACTGCAAGAACCGAAGATCCCGACTGGCCGATGAATTGAGGAATTTACAGCCTGTTATCGGCTATTCGCAAGCCATAGGATCAATGTGGCATTTCCTGCAGGCCTACGCTGTCGGAAAGCTTCTTTTTCACTCCCCATTTTTTCACAAGCTGCGCGGCGACTTCGAGCATTTCCGGTTCGAAGCCGGATATGTAATCCCTGAACGGCAGGGTGACCTCGCTTGCAGTCAAGTCTGTTAGAATATCGGCCGCCGATTCATGCCGGTGCAGGGCGTCCAGCAGGCACGCCTGGAAATCCGCCAGTTCCTTGTCGCTTTCATTCATGTTCCGGAAACGATGGATTTCATTCTGAGAAAATCCCTTCTCATGCCTTCACGCGCCGCTGGATCGGACAGGGAGTTGCCGAGGCGTTCGAAGACGACCACTTCGGTCCGCGGACATTGCGGCAGCGCCTCTTCCAGCATTTTGAAAACCTCCTCCGGCACGTCGTCATCGTGGGTGTCCCTGCGGATCGGGGTGCCGCGAGCGCTTAACGCTTCCATCCACGATCCGCCGCTGACGTGCATCTCTCGCACACGTTGCAAAGGATAACTTGCAAGGATTTCCCCCGCGCTGCAACCGAAGTTCTTCATCTGGCAATAGACGTTGTGGAGATCCAAAACCAGAAACCCATCGACGGCTTCCAACATCTCCCGGAGAAAAACACCCTGGTCCGACACGTCCCGCATGCCGAGCGCCAGTGCCAGATTCTCCATGCCCACCGGACATCCGGCCACTTCCGCGAGGGTCCGCATGCGCGCCTTGCCCAGATGCAGGGTGTGAGCCGTCAGAGGAACGGGCAGCGGTGCGCCCTGATGGAAGTCCCCCGCGGACATGAAGCCGAAGTGTTCGGAAAGATGAAGATAGTTCCGCAACTTCACTTCCTTCCGCAATTGGTCGAGCCACCAGTCGGAACGCTCCGTCCATCCACCTGAAAGGGCGGAGAAGGTCACGCCATGTCCCACCAGGTTCCCCGTCCGGCTGTATTCATCCAAAAGGGCCTCCGCCCATTCTGGCAGCGACGGGCGGCTCCAACCGACGTCAAATGACCACTCAATGACATCGACGGCCCCGCTTTCGAACAATGGCAGTGACGCTTGCAGAAACTCGTTCTCAAGCATCAGCGACAATCCTGACCGGGTTCCAACCATCGGTCGATCAGCCCATTCCGCAGCCTGGGCAGGGATCACGGTGTTCTTCCTTTTTCTTTTCCTCGTCTTCCTTTTTCGGTTCCACGTTGTCACTCGTGCGCTTGTCGTTGACGGCCTGCGGCGTGACGGTGCAGGTCGCGTCATTCGGGAGCATCGGTTCGAACGCATTAGCGGCACGTGTGCCGCCTGAGAGCGCGGCAGCGGCGATCACTGCGCCAGCAGAGTGGCGCATCAATGTGAGTGTATGGGACGTCGGTTTCATGGTGATGGTGGTTTGATCGGACGGAATACGAAGTTCCGGGATGTCTGTCGATGTGGAAATCGACCCTTAGGTCTCCCGGTCGCGGTTCACGAGGTCCGGACGAGTCAACCCATGCCGCCGCCTTCAAACGTGGTGATCACATATGCGACGAACCCCAGCCACAGGGCGCAAAGGAATGCCGCGATGAGCGCCCACCACCGCTGCGTGCCGAAGGATGTCCCCCGGGTGCACCAGAGGTAGATCAAGCTGGTCGGCAGGCAGAGAATGACCGCAATCATTTGTGACAGGTGAAACAATTTCTGCGGCCAACCAAAACGTTCCGCAATGAGGGCGGCAGGAGCGCAGGCGAGGGCATAAATTCCAGCACCTATGAACAGCGAGCGGGATAATGCCGTGAGGTTCATGGGGTTCTTGATGGATAAACTCAGGAGATGAGTGAAGGGATTTCGGACTTTCGTGTAAGGTGGAACGGATCAACCTCTTCCGCAGGCGGGGCAGGGATCACGTTGTTCTTCCTTCTTCTTCTCGTCGTCGTTCTTCTTCGACTCGTCGGCATTGCCCGTGCGCATGCCGGACTGGGCTTCCGCTTGGGCCGATAGTATCGCTTCAGCGGCAGTTGTGGAGGGAAGCGCGTCCTCTGCCCGGGTTTCTCCGGAAATTGCCGCGGCAGCGAGAAGGGCACCGGCGGAATGGCGCATCATTCCCAAGGTGGTGGATGTGAGTTTCATGATATGAATGGTTTCATTACGGTGCCTATGGTGTCACAGGGCTTGTGTCGATGATGAAATCGCGCAAGGCAGCCGGATTTCCTTCGTCGAAAACCTGACTGACTATTTTTTCCCGGCTGGAGACATTTGGAACGGTGCCTTGTCGATCCACACCTTCATCGCTCCTTTCGCCCGGTTTGCCCAGGCGTAATAGGGAATCGCCGTCAACTTGACGGATGATTCCCCACCGATGTTCCCCTGACCCTCGATCAACGTCACTCCTCCCAACATATCAGACCTATAATGTGTCTCGAAACTTGTTTTCAAGGGCAGCGTCAGACGGGACATGTCCGTTTGCGGATGATCGGCCGCCTCGACGCAGTAGATGATGGGTCCGCGCATCAAGGCCAGCTTGTCTTGATCAGCCGCCACTTTTGCGTGGGCGCGGACCAAACGAACCGGCATTGGCAAGTTCAGTTCCACCATATCTCCGGTGTGCCATTCGCGCGAAAGATGCACATAACCGTCTGCTTCCGGCTTTGCCTCGATTTCCGTTCCATTGAGCATCAGCCCGGTTTTCGGCACCTCCGTGTCCGTGAACTGATAGAGGTCACTTGGAACCGGGTGACCCGTCGCCCAACCGGGAATCCGCAGGCAGAGATCAAATGTCGAGGGCTTTACTGGAGACACCGTCAGCTTGATCCTGCCATCCCAAGGATAGTCCGTTTCCTGTGTGATTTTCACTTCCTGGTCCATTGGAACCGACGCCTGACCGGCGACATACAAGTTGACGGCGAGTCGTCCCGGCCCGTGCGCGTATGCCAAGCCCCCCACTTGTGGAATGATCCGCGCAAGATTGGTGGGACAGCAGGAGAGGCCGATCCATGAGGAACGGTTCGCGCCTTGCCTGCTGGCAAGCGGATTCTGATAGAAAAAACCGTCGCCCTGGATCGAGATTCCGGCGAGCACCGCGTTGTAGAGCGAGAGTTCCATGACATCGGCATATTTGGCCTCGCCCTTGAGCAGGTTCATCCGGTGTTGCCAGAGCACGTTGGCGATGGACGCGCAGGATTCGCTGTAGGCCGACTCATTGGGCAGCAGATAGGGATCTCCGAAACCTTCGTCGCCATACTGGGCGGTACCGATCGCGCCGGTGAGGTAGATCTTGCGGCCCACCACGTCGCTCCACAGGTGGTCCAGCGCGTTCTCATAGCCGGGGGCCTCCATGAAGCGGACGACATCGGCCATCGCCGAGTAAACGTAACCGGCCCTCACCGCATGGCCCACGGCATCGAACTGCTCGACCAGCGGTTTGTGGTCCTGCATCCGGCCGTTGCGCACCTTGAGTTTCGCCATCCGGTATTCACGTTCCTGCTCCTCGGTCAACTTGCCCTCCGGCTTCACCGGCATGACCGCTGTCTTGGGATCGAAGGGCAGGCGAGCCATGCCATGGGCGTGTCCTCGTTCGTCGAGGAAGAACCTCGCCAGCTCCAGATAGCGGCGCTCACCGGTGGCGCGATAGAGCTTGACCAGTGCGAGTTCGACTTCCTCGTGGCCGTCCACGTCGTATCTTTTGTCAGGACCGAATACGCTGTCGATGTGATCGGCGAAGCGCTTTGCCGCGTCGAGCACGACGGGCTCGCCGGTGAGTCTCTGCTGTGCGACGGCCATCTCGAAGAAGTGGCCGGCGTTGTACATCTGGTGCTCCAGACGGAGTTCGTCCCAGCGTTTGTCGAGCCCGTTGACAATGAACCATGAGATCAGGAAACCATCCTTCTGCTGGGCGGCGAGGATGCGTGAGACGATGTCGTCCACACGGCGGCGCAGCGCCGGGTCATTGATGTGCTCGAGGGAATACATCGAGCCTTCGAGAGCCTTGTGGAGATCGGAGTCAAACGCATGGTGACCTTTGAGAGGCCCGTCGAATTTTCCGGCGGCTTTGTCGAAATTGGTGACATGACCGTCTTTTTCCAGGCAATCAAGGGCGTGCGGCAAAGTGACCTGACTTGCGGTCTTGAGCCGCGGGCCCCAGAAACCGTCGCGGACTTCCACCTTGGATTCGTCCACCTCCGTCCAGCCACGCTTTGGTTCCGGCGCGGCTTGCGCAGTCGCGACCATCATCATTGCCACGGTCACGCGGCCGGTCCACCATGCCGTTGTTGTGTTAGATAAGCGCTTCATCGGTCGATGAGGTTTCATCAGGAATTATTGTTTGGAGATTGTATGAATAACAGATGAAGGCAGGGACCGACGTCCCGGCGGTCCGTGTGAATGAATCGTGATTGTGTTTCCATGGACGGATTTCCTGGCTTTTCATGGGCTAAATCATTCTCTCACCATTCGCCGGACCGTTGCGGAGAACGGTCCCAGCCATTTTCAAGAATGTCTCTTAAAGCGACTCGCCGAATTTCCATCCATCACGGGCGGGAAGACGGAGCCATGCGTTGAGCTCGGGACGGTTGGTGATCTTCATTTGTTCGGCGTCATATTCGATGCGTCCGCCGAAGCGCTGCGCGATGACTCCCAGCAGGATCGTTTCCGTGAGTTCGGCGGCGTAATCGAAGTTCGATCCCGGTGCCGGGCCGTCGCCGCGGATGGCGTCGATCCACTCGCGGTAGTGGCCACCCTTGATGCGCGGAATAGTTTTAAGTGGCAGGTTCTTGCGGAACTCGATCCACTTTTCCTCGTTTGTCAGGCGCGGGCTGTCGGGGCGTTCTCCGGTCATCAGGCATTCCTTGTCGCCCGTCATGATCATCCCGGCTTCACCGATTGCCTTGACTCCCCACTTCTCCTGGATCTCGGGTTTCGGATTCCCTTCATGCCAGTGGAGGATGACGGGCGGCTTGTCGCCACGCGCCGGAAACTCGAAGCGCATGGTGCAGGCGGTGCCGACGAAATCCTCGGTGCCGTCGGTGCGGGCTTCGCGTTCCACCACGGTTGGCAGGCCGAGCCCGAGCGACCAGTATGGGGCGTCGATCGTGTGGCAGGCCCAGTCGCCTAACAGGCCGGAGCCGAAGCCATAGAATCCCCGCCATGACCGCGGGTTGTAAACCGGATTGTAGGGGATTTTCTCCATGCGCGGCCCAAGCCACAAATCCCAATCGAGGGAATCCGGCACCGGCATCGCGGTCGGCGGAAACGCATCGGGCAATTTGAAGAAACGGCCCTTGAAGTTCACCCCCTTCAGCCAGGCGTCCACCTTGGCCACCTTGCCGAGCACCCCGGCGTCATACCACTCCTTGACGTAGCGGATACCTTCGGTCGCATGGCCTTGGTTGCCCATGATGCTCACGACCTTGTAATGCTGAGCCGCCTTTTTCATCGTGCGCGCCTCCCACACCGTGTGGGTCAGTGGTTTCTCGCAGAACACGTGCTTGCCCAGTTCCATCGCCGCCATGCTCGCGGGAAAGTGGTTGTGGTCCGGCGTGCTGACGACCACCGCGTCGATCTCCTTGCCCATCTTGTCGAGCATTTGGCGGTAATCGCGGAAACGTTTGGCATCCGGATGGGCCTTGAACGAGTCCGCGGCGTTGGTGTCATCCACGTCGCACAACGCGACGACATTCTCACCGACCAGCCCTTGCAGGTTGAGCGCGCCCCGGCCACCGCATCCGATGAAGGCGAGGTTGATTTTCCTGTTGGCCGAAGGCCCGGACTGGCCGATCGAGAAACTCGGAGCAATCCAGGTTCCGGCGACGAGGGTGGTGGAGGATGTAAGGAATCGTCTGCGTGTGGTCGTCATGGGAGTGATCGTGTTCTAGCGGATACGAGTGGCGGATGATCTGCTTTCCGGTTTTTTCAGGATTTGGAACAAGGCGGCCTCAGATGCTTGCCGCCCGCAATTGAAGAAGGCGCAGTGTCTTGCTGTAAGGCAGGCTGCGAACGGCGAGGTCACTGTCTTCGGGTTCGATGGCGAAGCCTGCAGGCAACGGCGGATCGAGGCTGAGTCCGCCGGGTGGCAGGGTGAGATTGCCGCCGATATGGATCTCGATGGTTTCATTTCCGCTGGCCTTGATGCGGAAGTCCAGCTTGCCATGGCGGGTGGAAAGTCCTTTGACCGAGAATCCTTCCTCTTCGGAAATCCACGACCACGGCATGCCGCAGGCGAGGACCATCGAGTCGGTGGCGTCGCGTTCGCTGGCGACCATCGATGCGACGGCTAACAGATACTCCGCGGCGATCCAGGTGTGCGGCACATCGCCGAGGTGGCCGGGAGAGCGGGGATCGCGCCAGGTGATCTCGGGCCACTGGTTCCATGCGACGGGGCGGCGGTCTGATAGAAAGAAGGTGAGCAGTTCGTTGGCGATGTCACGTTTGCCGAGGCGGACATAGGCACCGATGATGCGGATTTCATAGGCGGTGTAGTTGTTCCATGGCATTTGGCCGCCGTGCTTGCGACGGAAGTCATGGATATAGGTGGCGAGCATCGCATCGAGCGGCCCTTGGGGAAGAACGTCAGCGAAGTCGAGCATGCCGATGGCATTGGAGGTCGCGGTGGGATCGAAGTCCGCCCATTCGACGGAGCCGGGGATGTAGGCGAGGTTTTTTTCGGCGATGACCCGGTTGAGTGAGCGCAGCAGGTCATCCTGGAAACGCGCGGCTTCGGATTTCCACCAGGACGATTCATCGCCGAGCCCCATCATTTCCGCCAGGTCTGCCGCGGCTTCGAGACCGCGCACGCCCCAGAAATCATCCCAGTAGGAATGCACGTGGTGGGCGAGGTAACCTTCGTGGCTGGCGGATTCCGGCAACAGGCCGAAACACGCGGCGTGTTCGCCGGATTGATAGTCAGCGGTCATGCGTTCCGCCCTCAATGATATCAGGAAGGCGGCGGCTTTGCGGACGTGGGGTAGCATTTCCACCATGAATTTCCGGTCGCATCCCTCGCGATAGACCTCGCGGATGCCCCACAGGAACTGGCCGTGGCTGTCATG
>CANBTO010000007.1 GCA_947372405.1 Verrucomicrobiaceae bacterium | reverse complement strand
ACCCCATGTCATCGATGAAGATGAGCACGATGTTGGGCGGCGCTTCGGCCGCGTGGACGGAAAGGTTCGCAAGCAAGAGGCTCGCAACCAGGCAGCGGATCACATGTCTCACGGTGTTTCTGACAGGGTTTGGTTGGGCTTCATTTGATCCATCGCCACGGTCTCCGCGGATTCGTCGGGCATGAAGACCAAGGACGCCCCGGATACCTTTGATGCTCGCAGGCTCTTTCAGCCCGTCTTGACTGGAACTCGCAGGCCCGTTGCCTGCCAGCCACCGCTTGGCTTGCCATTTCACGGCTCCTGAGACACCATGTCCTTGCAAGCCACCTGCCCGGGAGGATCCGGATGGCTTGGAAGCAAGCACCCGAGGATTTCCATGCCAAAACGAATTTCCAAAATCGCCAAATCCCTCAAGAAGATCGGGGACATCCAAGTCAATGACTTGGACTTCATGGCGCTGCTGAACAAGGATGTCAATGAGATCGAAACCGAGATCGCCAATTCGCTGAGACGATTGGGAAACATCAAGGTGATGGAATGGGATTTCAACGCCGCCATGCCCGCGGTGAGCAGGGTGGCTCACACGGAAGTCGATGTCGTCGGTTTCATCAAACGGACCGCCCACTACAAGGTGATGGAATGGGATTTCAGAAGCGCTTTGCACACCACCCATGAACCGGCCCAAAAACCGGATGAAAAACCAAGCCGCGCGGAAATGCAGATGCTCGTTTCGCGATTGGAAAATTTTCTCCAATATCTGATCAACCACCTGATCGACGAACCGGGACACGCGCACATCCAAGTTCAGGAGATCGCGCCCTACGTGCTTCGTTTCAAGCTTGTGCTCATGAAAAGAGACGTGTCGATGTTGATCGGCATGGAAGGTCATACAGCCGGAGCGATCCGCCGCATCCTGAAAGCTGTGGCCGGAATGCACGGAGTCCACGCGTTGCTCCTGATCCTCTCGCACGAGGACGAAATCACGGCTTCCAGGGAGGATGCGTGCAGGACTTGAGCAACCGGCGACCTTGAATTCGCCCGTCGGGCACTTCCGGCCGTTTCCGGGATCACTTGGCCGTATTCGGGGCATCAAATGGGTTTCGCTGTCATGATTTGGAGTTAATCTAAGCTCTCTTCATGGGACGCGTGCTCCATGGAGGATATACCCGAACCAAGTCCTCAGTTCCATCCTCGCAGACCGATGGCACAATCCGCATCCAGAGTATCCGAAGAGCCGAGATCCGCCATGAGAATAAGGGCGGAGGAAGAGGCGAGGCGTGTTCTCGAGGAAGCGGAAGCCACGGCTGAGGCCAGAGCCGCCGCCAGAAACAAAGCCCGCGAGGAGGATGAAATGCTCGTCGCCGCGGCAAGGAAATCCGCACAGGCAAGAGCGGAGGCTGTTGCAGCCGAAGAAGCCCGGATTGCCGCCATCGGCAAAGACGAGTGGTTCTATACGAGGGGAGGCCAGCAAATTGGACCGGTCGGATTGGCGGAATTGCGGAACATGGTTTCGGATCCCACATTTGAACCACCCGTCAAATCGGTTTTCACCGAAGGAATGGATGGATGGCGTCCGGTGTATGAAGTAGGCAGGGTTTTCGAACCTGTTGCCTCCGATGACAGCATCGCCGAACGGGATGCCGAAAACTCCAGCAAGCCGGATTCCAAAGATGAAGGCGCAATCGACATGGCTGCGGAAGTAATCGAAGCAAAAGCATTGGAGGAATCGAACCTACAGGCGGCAATTGAAGCCAAAGTGGCGGAGGAAAAAATGTTGAGAAAAGCAGCCGAGGCCAAGGCCGCGGAAGAATCCAGATTGAGGGACATCGCCGAGGCGCAGGCCCTTGAGGAGAGTCGCGCCGCCGCCGCAAAGGCAAAGGCAATCGAGGAAGCGAAGATCCGGGCCGAGGAGGAAGCCAATCGCCGCGCGCTCGCCGAGGCCAGGGCCGCGGAAGAGACCAAACGTCGTGAGGCCGCCGAGGCAAAAGCCGTCGAAGAAGCCAGACTTCGGGCAATTGCAGAAGCCAAGGCTCTTGAAGAAAACCGCATCGCCGCCGTCGCAAAGACAAAGGCAATCGAGGAAGCGAAGATCCGGGCCGAGGAGGATGCCAATCGCCGCGCGCTCGCCGAGGCCAAGGCCGCGGAAGAGACCAAACGTCGTGAGGCCGCCGAGACAAAAGCCGTCGAAGAAGCCAGACTTCGGGCAATTGCAGAAGCCAAGGCTCTTGAAGAAAACCGCATCGCCGCAGCCGCAAAGGCTAAGGCCATGGAACAGGCAAAAGTCCGGGCTGAGCAGGAAGCCAAACTACGAGCCCTATCCGAGGCCAAGGCTGCGGAAGAGGCCAGCGCCATAGACGAGATCGAGGCACTGGCTCTCGAAGAGGAAAGAATCGCAACACTCGCGCGGAAAAAAGCGGACCAAGAAGCCGCGGCCAAAGCCGAGTTCAAGGAAAGGGCGGCTGAGGCAAACCGACTCAAGGCTGTCACCAAAGCGGCGAGGGCCAATATCAGAAAGGCGGCGCGGGATCAACTGCGCAAACTCAGGACATTGGAGAAAACGCTTCGAAACACCGAAAACGTGACTGCGGAGCGACCGGAGGAGATTGGTCTGTTAGAAAACAAAGACCGCGACAACGCAACGATCGCGGCCGCCAAGGCGTCGAAGGACAAAACCGGAACCTCGCGCATCGCACACAAGAGCATCTGGTTTTACACTTGTGAAGGCGAGCGTCGGGGCCCTGTCAGTTTCGAGGAGTTGAGAACCATGGCGGAGGATTCATCTTTGGATCCGCGACTGGACATGGTTTGGAAAGACGGCATGGAAACATGGAAACCCGCGGGGCGGATCGACGGATTGTTCGAACGACGGAGCATGCCTGCGGAAACCAAGGCCACAACCGCTTCCTCCATCGAGCCACTCCATTCCACATCATTTCCGAAGAAAACGTGCTGCAAGGGACTGTATTGGCCCGGCACACGGCGGCTCAAGCTCCTGCTCGTCACGCTTGTGTTTCCGTTCGCCTGGCAGTTCGCCATCGCCGCCATAAGTCCGCTTCTATTCAAACAGTTCGGCACCATCCTCATGGGAAAACTTCTCCCATACACCGCCATCGTGCCTTTTGCGGTGGTGGTATACTTCGGTCTGAGACGACTGACAAACCTCGGCATGAGCCGATGGTGGTATCTGGCTGTTTTCGCACCGGTCCTCAATCTCTGGCTCGGCTATCGTTGTTTCGCCTGTCCGCCCGGCTATGCCGATCACAAGAAAATGGACCGCTCCGGCTTCGCACTCGCGTTCTTATATTGGCTCATCCTGATCTGGGGACTGTCCATTCTGCCGACAACCACAACTCCGTTGTACTGCACCATCGACAGTGAGAAGCTGCCCGCGCAACTCCGCACCGCCCTCCATGGCGCAAACTTGCCCGTCAACTGGCGGCATTGATGCCGAATCCCCGGTCGTTGCTAGAAAAGGCAGCGGTCGCTCATGCGGTTCAACGAGCGCCTGACAAGCGTGAAGGTTTCCGATAGCAGGCCTAACAGCTCGCGTGAGGAGGCATTGATGCCCGGACGTCCCGCAGCACTGTGGTACGCCTGCCGTCCGAAGGTTTCATAAAAAACCATACCTGGAGCACCGCGCCGCAGGGCCCTGTGGTCGAGGAATTCGGGATATAGTCCTGTTAGAACAAGAAACTGGTCGCCAGCCGCGACTTCAAGGTGAAAGCGAAGGATGCCGTGGGACGACTGGATGACGGAGAGGAAGTCCACGGCATGCGTCATCCATCCGGGCATCGCGCCGGGCCGCGGATCCGGGCGGCTTCCAAGTTTCTCCACCAACACGCCGGCCACATAGTCGGCGAGCTCCGGGTGGTCGATGCCGCCATCCAAGAAGGCATGACGGACCAACACATAGAAATACAGGGATGAGGAAACCGGCAGTGTCACCGGACTTTCCAGCAGTGAGCGAAGAATTTCCTTGAGATCAAGAATCGCGGTGACGGCTGCCGGATCCGCCCAGAGGCTCGCCATGGCTGCGGACTGTCCTCCCGCAGCCAACAGCGATTCGATGAAAGTGATGTCCGCCGGAGTGATCCCGGCGCGGGCTGAGGCAAATCGATGCATCATGGGACCATTGATAGCAAACCACGTGCCATCACGGCAACAGGGAATCGCAGGACAGATCCAGGCATGCTTCGCGATCCGCCTCGAAGTCCGGGCTTGGTTTGGTGGCGGCTTGCTGCATGCTGGAAGCACGATCCATCCATGAAACGAAAACCGGAATCCCACGTCGCCATCCGCTCCGGCCAGGTCGAGTTCCTGCGCAGCAACGCGGGCCCCTGGGAGGCGCGGGATTTCTACCGCACTGTGCTGGCGATGAGCTGGCCGCGCTTCGCGACGACCGCGCTGACGTTCTACCTCCTGCTCAACGTGCTCTTCGCGCTGCTCTATCTGGCAGGCGGTGACTGTATCGCGGGCATGCCACGCGGCTCGTTTTCGAGCGCGTTCTTTTTCAGCGTGCAGACGCTTTCCACCGTGGGCTATGGCCACCTGTATCCGGAAACGATCTATGGCCACGTCCTGACCACGGTGGAGATCGTCGCCGGCATGTTTCTAACTGCGGTGGTGACGGGATTGATCTTTGTGCGCTTTTCAAGACCGATGGGCCAACTGCTCTTCAGCAGGTCGATGGTGATCTGCAGCTTCAACGGCAGGCCCACGCTTCAGTTCCGCGTGGCGAACCTGCACCGCCAACCGATGGTCGAAGCGAGATTCCGCCTGATGATGCTGCGCAGGGAGCGGATTCCGGAGGACGACGACCTGCGGCGCTTCCACAACCTGAAGCTGGAGTTCGACCACCTGATTACTTTTCCGATGGCGGTGACCATCCGCCACCACATCGACGAGAGCAGCCCGCTTTACGGCGTGACCGAGGAACAGCTGAAGGATGGACTGACGAGATTCATGGCATCCGTCGTCTGCACGGACACGGTGATCCAGGCCCCCGTGCAAAGCCACAACGACTATACCTGGCGTGACGTCCGGATTGGGAAACGCTTCGTGGAACTCTACCACGAGCTGGAGGACGGACGCATGGAAGTGGACTACGCCCGCATCCATGACATCGAAGCGGAACAGACCGCCTGAACCGGCCTAACAGAGAGGTGTGGCGTGCAAACGCCAGTCATCACCCCGCCTCAGGACAAAGGTCAGGCGAATCCCCTGCCCCCGGCCCGCCTCGCCGTGTTCGACGAGAAGCCGGATGCCATCGGCCCCCTGGTCCATGCTCAGAATCCTGAAAACCGGAACACGCCTCATCCTCAGGAAACAATGCAGCGGCACGTCCGGGTGATCGGCGTTCCAAAGATGGCGGGCCGGTTGGAAATCCGGCACTTCCGAGAGAGCCACCAACACTTCCCGCAGCAGGCGGCTGCCATGGCGCCGGATGAGTTTCCCCGCTGCCCGCCGTGCCAGCAGCCCTTCGATCCAGGCCGCCACAGGATTCTGATAGTCCTCCTCCATTTCGGAGATCAACTCGCGCGCGTGCACCGCCATCAACGCCTGCAGTTCCTCGCGTTCGATCTCACCGCGCTCGTATTGGGCGAATAGTTGTCTCGGTGTCGGAATCATCGGCGTCCCCTTCTGGTTTCCCGCACGGGAGCAGGACCCGGCCGCAAATTCAAAACTTTTGAAAACCAAAGCGCCATACCGAATCCAGAACCACAGCGGCATCGAATTCCACTCATGTTCCCGCAGAAAGATTCATGATACCAGACCTTTCAAATCGCCTGAAAATCCGAGGACATGGATTCAACAAATTCCACAACCTATTGATAACAAGGAGCAAAAATCCGCCACAAGCCACCTACGCGATCACGTAAAGTTCAATATTTGCCAAGGCCCCGCTAAAAGGGCTAGTCTTTCGTCGTTCACCACCCACTCCCCCTAATGAAAACACATGTGTTTCCCCACATGCTTGCCCCGATGGTCCTCGGCCTGATCGCTCCTCTTTCAGCCCAGAATCTCGCAAGCACCAGCCAGACCCGTTTGGAAGCTCCTCTCAAGGTTGACGGAACCAGCGGTAGCAGTGCGCGCTTCGCGGAAGTTTCGGCTCTGCCGGGAACTTATGAGGTGCCTGCTCTGGAAAAGACCCCAGGGGAATTTTCCGACGATCAGAAAGTCATCACTTCCCAGGATGCCCTCACCCTGAACGAAAAACCCGGCTCTGCTCGGAAAGTCGATTCGGTTGTGGACCTGAACGTTCTGCGCAATCCGTCGCCTTACCGCAAGATGATGGTTAGCGCGGACAGCAAGCCCTATCAAGTCACCACCGACAACCTGCAGTCCGGCCTTGCCATGATCTCCGCGGCCTACCGTGAGTCCGGCAAACGCGAGAAATCCACCGATTGTTCCGCAATCGCTCTCTCCATCGATCAACGCGTTAAACTTGATCCTTCCAAAGTGCTGGAAATTGTGGAGTTGGAAGTCGGCGCGAATCCATCCTGCTCGTGTGAAATCGTGAAGACCGCGATCAAGGCAAGCGTGGCGGATGTCAACCAGGTCGTCTCGATTGTTGAAACCGCCATCCACGCTTCACCGGAGTCCATGCGGATCATTTCCCAATGCGCAATCGCCGCGATGCCGGAATCCATCACCGCCGTGCAGGCACTGCTCGCCAAACTGGACCCCAACGCCGGAGTGGTCGGCTACAGCTCAAAGAGCGCAAAAAGCGGCAAGGATGCCAAAGTTGCATCCATCGAAGCTCCTCCAGTGGCAAACCCACTCGACCGGCCCTACATCGAACCCGTTCCACCCCCTCCCTATTTCCCGCCGCCAGTCACAGAGGTCAACCCCTGCGGGCGAGTGAGTTATCACTATTGAGAAGGCTCCGGACGGCATATCAAAACGAATCTCAGACATCCCTGCTATCGCGGGGATGTTTCGTTTCAGGGCCGAAATGGATGTCTCTTCCATCCAATGAGCTTGTCAGATGCGGGCGGCATGTTTGACTTGCCCCGTGAAAAAAGAAGATCGAGATTTCCTTTACCGCCTGCTTGAAACCCCGAGTCCTACCGGATTTGAAATGCCGGGACAAAAAGTGTGGGCAGACTGGATGAGGGGTCATGCGGCTTCCGTTGAATGCGACTCCTACGGTTCCACCTGGGCCACGCTCCCGGGCAAGTCCGACAAGATCATCATGCTGGAAGCTCACGCCGACGAGATCGGTTACATGATCAAACACATCGACGAGCGGGGATTCCTCCGCCTCGACCGTGTCGGCGGCTCGGATGCGGCGACCGCCCGCGGCCGCAGGCTCACGATCCTCGGCTCGAAAGGTCCGGTTTCCGGCATCATCGGCAACACCGCGATCCACCTCCGCCGCGATGATCACGGTGCGGAAAAAGCCCCGGCCGTGCACGACCTGTGGGTGGATGTTGGCGCCTCCACGCCGGCCGAGGTGGCAAAACTCGGCATCCGCGTGGGCCACCCTGCCGTCTATCAGGACGGCCCGCTGGAGCTCGCAAACAAGCGCCTCGTCGGCCGCGCCCTCGACAACCGCATCGGCGGTTACATCATCGCACAGGTGATGAAGCGCATCGCCGCCGGCAAAAAGAAACCGGCCTTCACCCTCGTCTGCCTCAACGCGATCCAGGAGGAAATCGGCGGCCACGGCGCGGTCATGGCCACCTACCGCCTGCAACCCGACGTCTGCGTCTGCCTCGACGTGACCCACGCCACCGACACCCCGGGCCTTGATTCCGCAAAACACGGCGCGGTGAAACTCGGCGGCGGCCCCACCCTCACCCACGGCACCGCCAACCATCCGCTTGTCGTCAACCGCCTCGTCGAGGTGGCGGCCGGCCTCAAGATCCCGGTGCAACACGAAGCCAGCAGCCGGTTCACCGGCACCGATACGGACAAGATCTTCCACTCCCGCCAGGGCGTGCCGAGCGCCCTCGTCTCGCTGCCCTTGCGCTGCATGCACTCCGTGGTGGAAACCGCGCACCTCGACGACATCCAGCACACCATCGACCTGCTCGCAGCCTTCGTCCTTTCCCTCAAGGACAAGGAGGAGTTCCACCAGACGCTCGGCTGATCGCTTGAGGATGGCGCTTGGAACTTCCCCGGCGGCGGGTTTCTCTTCCCCCGTGGACATGATCCGGATCCGCGGCGCGCGACAGCACAACCTCAGGAACATCGACGTCGATATTCCGCGCGGCAAACTTGTCGTCATCACCGGGCCCAGCGGCTCCGGCAAATCGTCGCTCGCATTCCACACGCTCTATGCCGAAGGCCAGCGGCGCTATGTCGAATCCCTCTCGGTCTATGCGCGGCAGTTTCTCGACCAGTTGGAAAAACCGGACGTCGATTCCATCGAAGGCCTCAGCCCGGCCATCGCCATCGAACAACGCGGCGGCGGCCTCAACCCGCGCTCGACGGTGGCCACCGCCACCGAAATCCACGACTACCTGCGCGTGCTGTGGGCCGCGGCCGGCGTGCCTCACGACCCCGAAACCGGCGAGCGCCTCCAGCGCATGGGAGCCACTGACATCGTCAACGCCCTCGCCGCGATGGCCGAAGGAACCAAGGTCGTTCTGTTAGCCACCGTGCCTGCGGAGGAGGCGCGGGAACCTGCGCGGTTGTTAGATGATCTCCGCCGCCAGGGATACATCCGCATCCGGCTGGATGGCGAGGTGCTGGAGATCGAGGAGGCCGCGCAAGCATGGCCGGAGGCGCAGCCGGTGGTAGAGATCGTGGTGGACCGCTTCGTGATCCGCCCGGGCATCAGTTCGCGCATGGCGGATTCGGTGGAGACCGCGCTGAGACTTTGCGGCACGGAGGCCCGCGCGGCGGTGCAGGACCCAGGCTCGGATGCATGGCGGGACCTCACGTTCCAGACCTCCTATCGCAATCCCCGCACCGGTTTCATCATCGGCGATCTCTCGCCCAAACATTTTTCATTCAACTCCCACCTCGGCGCCTGCGCCTCCTGCGAAGGTCTGGGCACCGAAATGTTCTGCGATCCCGCGCTGCTGATCGAAGATCCGGCGGCACCCTTGTTGAAAGGCGGCCTGCGCGGCTGGTGGCCGGAAAAATCCTCGCGTGCCGGTCAGTTCCAGAACGAATCGCAGTCGCTGTTGCGCATGTTCTCACTGGGCGATGAAACCTCATTCAACGAACTGCCGGAACCTGCAAGAGAGTTGTTGTTTCACGGCGGCACGCTGGACACCGGCTGGAAGATCGGGCGCGGCAGGAGTCCGCAGGTCAAACCTTTCGAAGGACTCGCCCACGAGGCAATGCGCAGGTTCCAGGAAGCGAAGATCGAAGTCACCCGCCGCCGGCTCTCGCGCTTGATGGCCCACCGCCCGTGCCACGCGTGCGGTGGGGCAAGGCTCAAGCCCGAGTGGCTTGCCGTGCGCATCGAGGGCGCGGAAGGTCGTTGGCTCGGCATTCAGGATTTCTGCGCGCTCGGAGTTTCGGATGCGCTGCGCTGGCTCGATGGATTCCAGACGGAACCTTCGCGCATGGAGGTATGCAACCGCCTCGTTCAGGACGTCCGGACGCGCCTGGCGTTCCTTGAGGAAGTGGGGCTCGACTATCTCACACTGGATCGCGCGAGCGGCACGCTCTCAGGCGGCGAGGCCCAACGCATCCGCCTCGCCACCCAGCTTGGCGCGGGCCTGTCCGGCGTCATCTACGTGCTCGACGAACCCAGCATCGGCCTCCATGCAGTGGACACCGGCCGCCTGATCCGCGCTCTCACGCGCTTGCGTAATCTCGGCAACACCGTGGTCGTCGTCGAACATGACGAGGAGATCATCCGTGCCGCGGACCACGTGATCGACATCGGCCCCGGCGCGGGCACGGCCGGCGGACGGGTGCTCGCCGCCGGGCCGCCGGGAGAAATCGATTCGCCCACCGGCGAGTGGCTGCGCCACCGGCGTGGACCGGCCTCCGGAAGGTTCGCCACCAATCATGCCCCCGAGCTTCCTCTAACAGGCACGTCGCGGCCCTGCCTCGTCATCCGCGGCGCACGCGAGCACAACCTCAGGAACCTCGATGTCGAGATTCCGTTAGGCCGGCTCGTATGTCTTTCCGGCCCCAGCGGCAGCGGCAAGTCCACCCTCGCCAACAACATCCTGCGGCGGGCGCTCGCCCGGCATTTCCACGGCTCCGGCGAGGCCCCCGGAAAACACGACCGCATCGACGGCATGCACCTCATCGAAAAATGCGTCGTCGCCGACCAATCGCCGATCGGTCGCAGCCCGCGCTCGAATCCGGCGACCTTCACCGGCGCCTTCGATCTCATCCGCGAGCTCTTCACCAAACTTCCCCTGTCAAAACAACGCGGCTACGGCTCCGCACGTTTCAGTTTCAACGCCGCCGGCGGTCGTTGCGAGCGCTGCCAAGGAAACGGCAGGCTCAAGATCGAAATGCATTTCCTGCCGGACGCATGGGTGACCTGCCCCGCTTGCGGGGGACGCCGCTTCAACCGCGAGACGCTGGAAGTCACCTACAAGGGCAAGTCGGTTTCCGACGTGCTCAACCTCCAGGTGGGCGAAGCACTGGCATTCTTCCGGCCGATCCCGAAACTCCGCAACATCCTCGCCATCCTCGATGAGCTCGGCCTCGGTTATCTGAAACTCGGCCAGGCCGCCAACACCCTGTCCGGCGGCGAGGCCCAGCGCCTCAAGCTCGCCCTCGAACTCTCACGTCCACAGGCCCCTCACACGCTCTATCTCTTCGACGAACCGACCACCGGCCTGCACTTCGGCGATGTCGAGCGTCTGTTAGGTGCGTTCATGCGCCTGCGGGATGCGGGCCACAGCGTGCTCGTCGTGGAGCACCACCTCGACGTGATCGCCGCCGCGGACTGGGTGATCGAACTCGGGCCCGGTGGCGGCAAACACGGCGGCAACCTCGTCGCCAAAGGCCCTCCCTCCGTGATCCGTGAAACCCCGGACTCTCCCACCGGGCGGGCCTTGAAGGGTGGCGGTGGAGGCTGAATGGAAGGTGATCTCAGCAAACGTTGCGATCCAAGAACCTGCCTCATTTACGCCGATTGGCTGAGTCAAGTGCGCCGCATGTTGCTACGGCAAACGCCAAACCCTCACCGCGAATTGTGCATAAGACAAACTTCGGGAGCCGCTGGTTAACAACCATCTCCCGTCGGGCGAGGGCCACAATCGATCGGGCGCGCATCCTGGTCGGAATCCGTCGAAGGTCGCAATGATGTTCCAGTTTTCGGAGTCAACGGCATGCACGGCATCGTTGGTAGCGACAAGAATCCGTGAACCGTCGCCAACGCGCTCGACGAGGCGAACAGGTTTGTCGCGCAAGCCTTCAATGAGAACCGGCGTGGTTTTCATCGATGCCAAGTCAATGATCTGGCAGGCCCCACCATGCCCACCTGCAAACAGCCGGTCGCCGGGAAGTGAACAGCATTGATCGATATCCTGCATCTGGCCGGTCTGAGGCGGACGAAGAAACTCATGCACCCGCTTTCCCGTTTTCGTGTCCCAGACCACCATCTGCGGTGGCATGTCACGCGTTTGTCCTAACAGCAACGAATCATTCAATCGGCGAATGGCGGCTCTGATCGATTCACGCCCGACCTCGTTGCGCGATACCAAATCCGTCAGGGTGAGCACGCCGCTGTCGGAGTGTTGTGCGAGTTGCCGGCCATCTTCGGAGAAAACCGTGCGATAGGAAGACTGCGGCAGATGAAAGGAATCGATCCGCTTTCGGGTCATGTAGTCAGTGATGAGCAACTGGTCACCGTGCGCACTGATGACCTGATGATTGAGCGCGTCCAGATGCACCGTGCCCATGGAGGACAACTCGCCTTCGGCATCCAGCACCGAGGCGACCCGGCGCCAGTAGTTCACCGACCACACTTGAATGCCGAAGTTTCCGGAGACGGCCACATGCAAGCCATCTTCGGAAAACGCGACGTGGGATACTGCGAACCGATCCGGATGAATAGACAGGCGCGTCACTTCACCGGGCTGTCCCGGTTGAAGAACGGTCATGGGCGGCAGTTTGCTTTTCTTGAGAAGCTGGGCCTCCGCCTTTTGTTGCGTGGCCCGAAGCTTTGCCAGAGCCTTTTCCAAGGAGTCTCCCAGCTTTCGCGCGTCGGCGACATCGTCGTTCATGCCAAGTTCGACGATCTGGACGGATTTTCCACGGCCATCGAACAAATACTGCACGCTTCCCCCATCGGAAGCGAATACGACCATCTTTGGTGACAGGCCTTCCGTCGTCCGGGTGCGATCGAGGCATTCGTCGAACGAATACATGAATACGGGATTGGCCCCTTCGCCATAGGCACCGTTGTGGCTCCGCATGAACACCAGATAATCGGCGGGCGGCTTCAAACCCACCGCAGCAACGAAGCCCGCAACTTGAGCCTCCGTAGCTGGGTTGTTCAGCTTTGTGAAATGGGCTGTTTGATCGCTCATGAAGACGAATGTCAGAGAGTCGGTGGGGGCAGTCCCTCGATTTGAATGTATTCCATTCTTTCGGAGCTCCTTGGATCTTTTCACATCCGATTCACCTGCCGACTCATGGCCGCAGGATGTGCCATCGTCAGTCGTTTTGCAATCCGTGGATTTCCAACCGCTGTTCGTTGTCGGGTGATCGAACTCGGCCCCGGCGGTGGCAAACACGGCGACAACCTCGTGGCTGCAGGCCCTCCCTCCGTGATCCGCGAAACTCCTCACTCCCCCACCGGCATGGCCTGGCCAGGGGAAACCACCCCGTTTCCCATCCGTTTGTTTGACACCCGGGCCGGCAAAAGAAACATTCTCCGCCATGTACGAAGCCGCCGGAAAAATCAAGGTCATCAACGCCACCCAGAGCTTCCCCAGCGGATTCACCAAACGTGAGTTCGTCGTCACCACTGCAAACGACAAGTTCCCGCAGGACCTCAAGTTCGAGATCGTAAAGGACAAGTGCTCGCTGCTGGACGCCTTCGAAATCGGCCAGGATGTGACCGTCAACTTCGACATCCGCGGCAACGAATACAACGGCAAGTATTTCGTGAACCTCTCCTGTTGGAAAATTCAGGCGGCGGATGGCTCGTCCGCTCCTGCCCGTGCTTCGAAAGAACCATCGCGCGGCCAGGCCAGTGCCAGCCCGGAGCCTAACCTGGCAGATCTCCGCAACGACGAGGATTTCGATGACGACGTTCCGTTCTGAATCGGAATCTCCCGGAACATGCGGGCTGATTCCGACCAGAAGCGCACATTCTCCGCGGTTCGTTGATTTCCTCGTCCGGACGGCGTGAGTCCGATTTGGTTCCCCTGGATCCAAACGGATACCTCCATTCAATCCGTGCTTTGTCGCCTGGTTCTGATGCCTTGACATCCCATCGACTGATTGTTACTGATTTTCAGTTTTCCCATACCATAAATTTATGAAAAAAATCAACACTTCCGTCCTCGTGCTGCTTGCCGGGTCATCCCTGCTCCCTGCGGCAACGCCAAAGACCCTAAGTCCGGAACGCGTGCCCGACCCATTGATCCAAGAAGCGCCTTACCGCTTCAACGGAGTGGTTTACGACGAAACGGGACGTGGCAGCGGTTTTTGCGCATGGGACAAGAAGGCCTTTTTCTCCGCAGCCCATGTGGTCTTTGATAATGACAAGGGCGAGTGGAACCCTCCGCCATTGTGGAACCCGGCAGCAAACTCGATCAGTTTGGACAAATCAAACTCGATACAAACCCGTGGCTACTTTCATTGGACCAGTTATGGGGTTCAGGCAATGACACCGGGCGCTGACAATAACGCCTTCTCCCAGGACGTGATTCTCGGATTCGCCTTCAGGAATCTCATCCAGGATTCACCTGCCGTTCTCAACCTCAACGGTGCTTCGGACCTTCAACGCTCCATCTCATCCCTGATTACCGGTTACCCGGTTGAGAACGCCTACACCGGTGAGCACTTCGGCGGGTATTTCATGTACAAGACGGGACCCACGGTCAGAATCTATGAACCCCTCGCCGGAAGAGCTCTGGATACCACGCTAATCACCACCGGCCACGGAAACAGTGGCGGCCCGATTTGGACCAAAGACCCGGTCAAGGGATGGTCGGCTGCGGGGGTGCTTGTCGGAGGCCTTCCCTCAGAGACTACGGTCTATGCATTCTCGAAAGACGTCAACTACCTCACCCGCGCGGCCAGCCTCGTCGTCAAATCCAGCCCGGCCCAGTCCACCCTGGTTCCCGGCGTCGCCGAATACTCACGCTTTTCCTCCTACGGCCGGGACACCGAAATTCCAGACGGTGTCCACCAATGGACGACCTTCTCCCTTCCAGTGAATGGCTTCGATCCCACCACAGTCGTCCTGAACGTCAGGCTTTCCATGAACATCACCACCACCCACCGCGGGGATCTCCAGGTCATGTTGGTCTCGCCGGACGGCGTGCAACAGGTGGTCCACAACGAAGAGGGCGCGGACAAAGACAACCTCATCCTCAACAGCAAGGATTACAGCGAGACTTTCAAGGACATCGTTGCGGACGGCACATGGCAGTTGCGCGTCCAGGACCGCCTTGTCGAGGACATCGCCACCGTGCGCTCCATCCTGCTTGAGATCGTTCCGAAGAGAGACCCAATCACGGCTCCATGAAGCGTTCCACCCAATGCTGGCTTGCTTTCGCAGCCATCATCGCGGCGCTTCTAACAGGCATCACCGTCTTTCGTGGAAAGGCGGAGGAAGCCGCGCCGCCTGAAACCCGGCAGACGCCCCATCCCAGAGCCACGCAGCCTGATCCCGCCAGGGAAAGGGAAACCCGCGACGCCACATCCCGTGCCAGGATACTTGCGGACTGGCAGGACCTGAAGGCTTGGGTGGATTCCAATCCCCGGCCCTCGGACAAGGAAATCCAGGCGCGCCTGCTGGCCACAAGGTCCGAGTGGGTGGCCATGGATCCGCAGGTCCTTTCGGAAATGATCGGCAAACTGCTGGCCTCAGGCGAGGACAAGAACATCGGCCTGCCGTTCAAGGTCGGCCCGCACGGCATGCTTCGCGGTTGGCCCACGCTCCGAGTCTTCCTGCTGGACGCCCTCGCTCTATCAGATCCGGAAATGGCCATGCGCATCGCGCGCGGCCTGCTGGAAACCACATCGTCGCCGGATGAGTTCGCCGTGGCCCTCAGATCACTCACCCGCCAGGACATCGCCCGGGCAGACGACGCCGAACTGCTATCCAGGTTCTCGGAAATGTTAGGCCATGAGGAATGGCTCACGTCCGCCGGCTTCGCCGAGGCCTTCGACCTCGCCCGATTCATCGGCTCCCCTGCGGCCGCCCGTCAGCTCGCGGACTGGAATGCAAACCCCGGCCTCCGGTCCATGGCGCTTAATGAATTCGCAGCAGAGCACCCTGCGGAGGCGATGGACGCCATCAAGGACCTGACGGATCAGGACCACATGACGCGCGCCGTCCTCATGGCGCGCGCCGATCCCACCGATCCCGCACAGATGGCAGCCGTTGAGACCTACCTCAGAAAATCCGACCTGACGGATGAAGAGGCCGCTTCATTTCTGAGAACCTTCCCCCTCCGCAGCACCACCACAGGTTTCCGGCTATATGGAAACGTCCCGGCACCTTACACGCGCGATCACATTGCGGAAGGCGACCGCGCCGCCCTCTCCATGGTGAATCGCTGGGCCGTGGATCCGGCGTTGGAAAAATTCCGACCCGATCTGCTGGCCCTCCAGCAACGCCTGACCGCGTGGAACCTGGAAGCACGCTGATTCTCCTGCGTCCTGAAATACCATATGGCCCGGAGTTGGCTCATGCCGGCAGTCCGAACTTTTTCATGGAAACGGATGCAAGCCCCCTTCAGCTTCCTCTCATGAGTCTCAAAACGAAGGTTTTCCGCACTGCGCTGCTATTGGGCTTGGTGGATGCCACGCTAACGGCGGATGAGTCCGGCAACGCCATGACCCAATCCAGGCTAACAAACGTGACGGAATATTTTTCCGAAGCACTGGTCGGAAAGGACGCTCGGATCGAAGACCTGCCGGTGGATCCAATAAAAATCAACGAAGTCCGCCGGACAATCTTCGACGTTTATGCGGCGGTAGCAGAAAAGACCGGCGCGGACGCGTTCAAGGCCCCGCTGCATTTGAAGTCGGGTGAAAAGAACGCGCTTTCACCAGGGGTCTATCACATCGGCGAAGGATTGGACATGCCATATCTCGTCTTCTCCCGCGGCGAGAAACCCGCTGGCGGATGGCCGCTGGTGATCGCCATGCATGGCGGTGGCGGCACTTCCGACAAACTGCCCAACCCGCATGCCTGGCCGGTCAACACCGGAGAATGGAAGGCGCAGACATCGCTTGCCGCATCCCAGTATCCGGACAACGCGATCTATTTCGTCCCACGCATGGTGGACGACAATCACGGACGCTGGTGGAAGGATTTCAACATCGTGGCTTTCGAGGCGATGATCCGCCATGCCATCGTCCACTGGGAGGTGAATCCGGACCGCGTTTACATGCTTGGCATTTCCGAAGGCGGCTATGGCACTGAAACGCTAGCCACACGAATGACCGATCGTTTGGCGGCAGTCAGCGCCATGGCCTGCGGTTACGGCTCCTCGATCCATTTCGAAAACCTTCGCAACCTGGCCTACCGCACCGATGTCGGTGAAAACGACACGATGTTCGGCCGCGTGACCAACGCGCGGAAAAACTTCAAGCACCTAGAAGAACTGCACGAGCAGGACCCGGACGGTTATGTCTTCTCCTTGAACGAACAGAATGGCCGGGGGCACGGTATCGATTACAAGCCCGGACCGCAGTGGATGATCCAGCATACCCGTAGGACACATCCTGAACGAGTGGTGCTCACCACCTACCGAGCCGACCAGAAGCACAACGACAGCGCCTACTGGCTGCAGATCACCAAAGACCTAGGTCAACGCGACATCTACCTCGATGCCAAAATCGACAAGGCCGCAAATTCCATTCACATCAAAGCCAAGGCCACCGCGGGAGACGCCGTCTATCAGAGTCCCGACGGAGCCCAGGCACTGGCCGATCCCGGCAAGCTGGTTCCCGTGCAAGGCACCAAACTGCGCTTGTGGCTCCACGAATCCCTGATCGACTTCTCAAAACCCATAGTCGTGCGCATCAACGACAAGGAAGTTTGGAATGGTAAAGTCACCGCCAGCCTCAAGGCCATGGTCGAAAGCCTCCAGCGCAACGGAGATCCGCAGCGCATCTACCCGGCCTGCCTTGACGTGGAGGCTGGCGGAGACGCTCCATGAGTAAAGAAGTCGATTTTCAGGGTTAAAACCTGCTTTCCAGCCGATTCGCCGGCATTTCTTCCAACAAAAAAGGAGCCTTTCGACTCCCTTAAACTGTTTTTGTGAGTAGTACCTCGGCATGGACTCGAACCATGGACCAATTGATTAATAGTCAAATTTTTTGAATTCATTTCTCTGATACCAAGTTATTTGTGACTTCATCTTGAAATCCAAAGTTGCTAGTTACCAGAAACTTCCTGTAGCCCGACCTAAACAGAATTAGCGCTTCAAAATTAACGCTCATGTGAATAAATCCAAGAGCATTTCCTGGCGAGTCACGGGAACCAAGTTGGACGGGACAGCAAAGTCGGGAAGCGCCAGTTTGACGGCTTCGACGAGGCCAGCCGCAAGTGGACCCAAACCGTCGCCAACTGGCACGACGCCCTCAACCGCTTCACCATCGAGTTCGCCGACCGCATGCCTCCCAACAACTAACAAAAATCAGCGATCCCAAACTTACACAAAAATTTTGACACTCTCTTCTTTGCCGCACGTCATTTGGGTTGGCGGTGAACTATTTTTGGCGATCGCCTCTTCACACAACCGTTGAGTCGGATCGGAGGATGGGAGAATAAGTTATCTCATCCTTAAATTCGGTGCACTTCACCTTGCAGGCTTTACGGGGATTGTGGATCTCGATCGGCCGAGGGGTTTGCTCCGCCGACACTGACTGTCACCTCGGATGTGGACGCCAGTTCGAGCCAAATGACCATGGTTTTAGTGCCGTCGGTATCGTTGATGACACCTTGGCGGACATCCTTCACTCCAGCTCCCTCGGTTTTCACCTGTGCCGCGCCGCTGTGTCCCCAGTTGCGAACGGTGAAACATGGATTGACCAGCGGTGATTCCTCGGTGGCTGCAATCCGCACCGACATCTTATCCTTTTCGGCGAAGAGCGGATAATCACGACTCTCCTTTCGATAAGCAGCAGTCTTGCATCCGGAGAGGGAAGAAATTTCCGGCGGTTGATTCCACGACTTAGCCAGATTCACCAGACTGGCAGCAGGTTGCCGGGTGAACCCATAAAGGACCATGCTGCCGAATTTCGGGGCGGAATCGTTGGCGCCGAGAGCGAAGTGGGTGACGCGGTCGGTGGCCACGGCAAAGCGGCCGTCGGATGGTGTCAGGTGCATCGGCCAGTGGTTCCAGGGGCCGGCGAACGGAGCATCGATGTATTTCGATTGTTCGCCGGCACCCCATGGGTTGATGAACCCGCCTTGGAACATGGCATACACCTTGTGCTCGGACTTTGAGTTCAACACCTCGATCCTGGCATCCGGCAGTGTGTTTTTCGGGACTCCATCCGGAAGGGTCCATAACAAATCGCGTGCTTCGCCCTTGAGGTTTGCAACCGTCATCGCCTGGAGATTCATCACGTCCAGAGGAGCCTCACCCGGGTTGGTTAGAAACTGGATGTCCTGAAAGCCGGGGCCTGGGGCTCCGCCCCTGCCGTTGAAGACAACGTGTCGGACGCCCGTTCCATCGGGGTAAATCGTATGATATTCGTCGGTCCATGCCTTTGTATTGAGGTTCTTGTAGCTCACATCCACGCAGGGATAGCGCCAGTGGATCAACACGCGGGCCGGAGTATTTTCAATGATCCTGGAATGGCTGTGCCGGACTTGCTTGTCCGCCATGTGTTCGGAGCAGCCGTGCGGTCCGCCGTTTTCCGAACTTTGATCCGCCATCCAACGGTTGTTGTCGGTCACCCAGTTGGGCGCGTGGTTGGTGCCACGCCAATAAACCACGCTGCATGGATTCCGGTCGAATTTCACCACGACTTCCGCGCCGGGGAGATCGCGCCAGAGTTGATCCCACACATCGCTGAAGGGAAGGGACTTGTAAGAGGCTCCAAATTGCTTTGCCGCGCCCAGTTCCCCGGGAAGCACACCCTTGGCAAGATCGGAGTTGCAATCCGCCGGGCGCATCGTGGAGTAGTCCCGGAGCACCTGGTCCGGTGACAGGGCTTGGCTGAGGATGCTAACTTCATCGAGCAGCCCTTGGATTCCAGATACAAACAGGAGGTTGCTCTTTGGGCGGCGAACTGGTTCGGTATTGCGATCCGGCTCGTTGTTCCGACCGAGGATCAAGGCCGTAGCCGGAGGAGTGAGCATGCCATTGAAGTCACCCGATGCGATCTCACGGCCATCAACATAGAGACGTATCTTGTGGTCACCGATTGTCGCACAAACCTGCACCCACTGGTGCAAAGGCAGCACGGTTCCGGATGCCTTCACCGTCTGGCCAGACACCGTGACAAGCGGATGCCCGTAGGAATCGAGACCGAGATACCAGCCTTCCGCCCCGAAACCCTTTGACTGGTGAACAAGAGGCGCGTTGTTATATGGGTAGGTGTCCAATGCGGCCCACGCCGTGATCGTGAGCGCTTCATACGACTCTGGCTTGGACTCCATGGACACGCCCGTGTAATATCCGTCCAGTGCCAGGGCGGTGCCGGAGACTCCCTTCTTGAACTGGGTCATCAGTCCCGTGATCTCACAGCCTGTGCCGGTGACCGAATCCTTGACACTGTCTTCGTGGGGTTTCATGCCATCGTCGAAGTTCCAATAGTGAAGCGGCGCCGGAAGTTCCGGGATTGCCGTGACGGGGTTTCCCTTGACGGCGGCCCGCGGATAGAGTGGAGGTTTCATGCCGGGCACGACCGCACCTTGTTCGATGCCGGTTTCGGTCAGTTTGAGGCTCTGCCGTGTAGCCAGTCGCGGATCAATCCAATCCTGATAACGGGTATCGGAGGCATCGCGAATCTCTCGCTCAACCCTGCCGTCAGGATAGATGGTGAACAGTTCATGAATCACGCCGGTAATGCCGTGGGGATCGAGTGGATCCATCGCCTCGTTTGCCTTGGCCACCCTCTCGGCATCCTTGAAGCGTCGCCATTGTACCACGATCTTGTCCGGGCTATTTTCCATCAGCCGCACGTAGTTATAAAAACAGTTCGGATCCTCAGTCACGTTGGGAATCAGATTCTCGATACGATGAACGCCATTCGCGGTCCGCCACTGCGGAAGGTAGCCATTGGCACGCGTGAACTCGAGCCGGTTGGTTTTACCAAGCGTCACGACCAGGTCCTCGTATTTGCCGATGTCGCCACCGAGCCCCGGATTCATGCGGGTGTGATAAGCCGTGAAGCCGGTATCGGGGCTTGAGGCCCGAAGATTGGCTACAGCCGTCAGAAGCGACAGCAGCGTGATGGGAACGATTTGTCTTTTCATTGTGAAGTCATTTGGTTCTCCGGGTTACTTTCCGGGATTTGTGTTGAGAGGTGACAGTATCGACGACGAAAATGATTGTCGCCTCGAAATCATAGTAAGGGTTTTGAATGTCACTCATTATCTGCAATCTTTTGTGGTTACCAGTCTCATGAGTCCTAGGGTAACCGGCTTCAATTTTCGCCCAGCCGCCATTCATTCCAGCGGCCAGCGGGCACTGACCTCGTGCAGCCAGTTGCGGGCGATCAGTTCGTGACCTTGGGGCAAGGGATGAACCCCGTCCCAGATCCACTGCTCAGGGGTATCCGCTTCCGCGGCCTGATCGAAAACGTCCTGTATCCTGACATGCACGGCATCGTAGTCCTTTGCCAACCGGGCAACGACAACACGCATCCGGTCGGTGGCGCCACGGCGGGACGTCCATACCTTTTCAGGCACCAACCCGCCGGATCTCAGAACGAAGGGATCTAGCAGAATCAAGCGCAGGTCGGGATCGGCCTTGCGGCTGGCATCGAGAATCGAACGATAGTCCGATTCAAATGCATCCGGCTGGATACCGAGGTTCACGTCATTGGTGCCGATCAGGATGCTCAGCAAGTCGGGCTTCATTTCGATCGCGTCGTTCTGCCAGCGTTTCCGCAGGTCCGCGACCGTGTTGCCGCTGATTCCCCGGGTAAGGATATCAAGATGCTGCCGGGCAAGGTCGACACCGAGACGTGCGGCAATGAGATAGACATAACTGTGGCCCAGATAGTGGTTGCGGTCCTGCTGGTTGCGTCCCCAATTCATGTCGGTGATCGAGTCACCTTGGAAAAGCAGACGGCTTCCTTTTTTGAATTCCGGCAGGCGGTAGCCGCATCCAGGGAATCCGGATGGATGGGTTCCGCCCGGTTCCGCTCCGGCTGTAGAAGTGAAGGCGGCGGCGCCCGCAGCGGCCGCACAGCCCGTGACAAAGTCGCGTCGATTTAACATGGTTATTACTACTGGTTTGATGATGTTGAATTGCGGCGTTCACTCGATTCCGATTTCAAAGGCGGCAGTGCTTGACTGTTCAATCCAAACCACCAGGGCCTTGACTCCGTTGGCGCGGCTAACAACCCCTTGGCGAATGTCCATCGAAGGCTCCGGTTTCCTGCCGTTCAGGGTAATCGTCGCGGTTCTGTCCTGCCCCCAGTTCTCGACGATGAGCGCCGGGTTGAAGATCGGGGTTTCCTTCGAGCCGGCGAGTTTGAGCCGCAGGTTCCTCACTTCCGAGTTGGCGCGTGTCAGGACGTAAGCCCGATCAGCAGGTTGCCAGACGACCGAGAGCCCCTCGGTCGGAGTCGTGGCCGGGGCTGCTTGCAGCCAGGACATGGCGAGTGGGAGCAGTTCCTTCGCAGGCCGGTTCGACATGCCCTCAAGCAACTGCTTCTCGACATATCGGCCCTGTTTGCCGAACGGCACCGAATCATCCCATACGATGTGCGTCAGGCTGCTGTGGGCGGCGCGGTCCGGGAAGATCGCGTGGCGGCCATCTGATAGAAACTGCCCGACCGGCCAGTGGTTCCAGGCGGGGAATGCCGAGTAGCCGGTCCCGCCGCGGGCGCCATAGATGTCGCCACCGGCGATCCGCTGGACCGAGTAGGGATCATACTCCGCCTTCATGTTGACGATGTGCAGCACGGTGTCCTTGTAATCGACCTTCTTCGGCGGCGCACCGATCCATGAATACTCACGGATCTCACCGGCGGGTGTTGCGAGAGTGAGCGCCGGGGTGGTGTCGATCACCATTTCCGGCCGCTGCTCGGGGCCCATGATCGCCATCGACTCCTGCCACTCGTGGCGAAGGAACTTGTCCATGTAAATCCGCATCCGTTTGACCATGGTGCCGTCCGGATAGATGACGAAGTACCATTCCGACCAGTTGCCCCATCCCGTCTCCGGATCCTCGAAGGAGATCCTATAGCCGACCTCGTTCAGCGGATAGCGCCACCTGAGCACCACGCGGGCGGGGCTTTGTTCGAGAATATCGACGCGGCCGAAGACCGCCTTTTTGTCCGACATTGGCTCGCAACAGCCTTTCCACGCGTTCTCGTTGAACTCGTTGCTATACCAGCGGCCGTTCTCGCTGACGAGCATCGGGATGTAGCCGGCTCCGTGCCAGAAGACGTAGCGGCAGGGCATCTTATCGAAGCTCACGACAATATCCGGATGACCGCTGAAACGAAACATCTTGTCCCATGATTCGTGGAACTCCAAATGGGTGTAGCGGGCGGCGAAGTTGTTCCAGTCCTTATCACCTGCCGGGAAAACACGCCGGATCATGTCCGGGTTGTTGCGCTTTTCCTCGGTCACGGAAAACGCAGCGTCGATCGAGTCGATCATTTCCTTGTTGAGCACAGCCGGGTAAACCGCGACCTCATCAATCAAGCCCTCGAAGGTGTAATCGGTCGGATACTGTCCCCTCCCCACCGGCCGGGCCGGCATGCGTTTGACACCGCGGGCCAGTTGCAGCGCTTGTTTGCCGGGCAGCAGGATCTTTCCACCCGGGCCCTCGGTTTCCTTGGACAGTTTGCCGTCGAGGTAGAGCCGCAGCGTGCTCTTGTCATCGCTGGTTTCGACCACTCCGGTCATGTGAATCCAGCGGAACCTCGGCAACACATCATCGCCCTTCAACTCGACCCGCCGATCACCGATGGTGACCCACATCGATGCCTTGCCGTCTGCTTCCACCGCCAGCATGAACCCGTTTTCCTCCCCAAGTCCGTCAGCGCCGATCTTGACCTGCTGGACGACCGGGCAGGTGTTCCAAGGATAGGCGGCGATGGCGATCCATGTGTCGAGCGTCATACCGCGGTCCACTTTGTTAGAGATGTCGATGTCCATGCCGACCCGCGAGGTGTAGCCATCCATTTCAAGTGCCGTGCCGGAAACCCCCGCTCTCCAGTGCGCGGCGTGGCCCTCGATGGGGAGACTCGTGGCGGAAACGTTCTCTACGGTTGTCACTCCCTTGCCTTCATCGAGCGAAAAACGGGCGAGAGCATTGGGCAGGCCGACTGGCAATTGCCGGATCGGCGCGGGCTTGACCACGCTGATTTTTGGGTCGGCGAAACCCATCACGCGCGACATCAGTTCCTTGTCCGAGGATTGCTCGGGCAGCTTCTCGACACCCGTTTCGGCAAGCTTGTACCGGAACAATTGTCCGGGGACGCTGGCACGCCAGACTTCATAGCGAGATTGCCCCGTGAGCACCGAACGCAGAACCGACTGGTCCGGAAATACGACAAAGTATTCGTCCACCAACTGGGTTTGGTCCGGCAGGTTTTCCGGTCCGACGTTCTCCGGCATGCGCGGCATGTAGCGCCAGTGGATGACGACCCGGGCGGGCGAGCTCTCAATGATTCTAACATGCGAGTAGCGGTTCACCTTGTCCGGTCGCTCCGCCGGTCCATCGCCCGTGCGCGGAATGATTTCATCGAAGGCAACCCGCTTATCCCCGGTGTTCCAGTAGGGCAGGTAACTGCTGCCGCGCCAGAAAACCAACTCGCGGGAACTGCCGGGGAAACGCACCATCACATCCGCGAACTCATCGGTGCGGCTCAATAGGTGCCACTCCTCGTCGCAGTTCTTGCGGGTGTAATAGGCCCCGAAGCCGAAGTTGGAAACGATTCCCTTGTCGGCCCACGGGTTGTGTTCAGGAGTGAGCGGCTGAGGGTAAACCGGTTCTCCGGCATGAGCGAATGCAAGGGCACAGAGAAGGATGCCGGGGATGAGGGATCGCGTATTCATGCGTTGTGTTGGTTTTTGGATTTACAATCGTTGGAGTTACTTCAATATGGACTCTGTTATTTCACCGACGGTGCCAATTTTATACATCAGGATCGTCAAGGTAATGGGATGTTTGCAAAAATGCGGACTTCTTCATCTCTAACCACTGTGATTGGTTGTCGAACGCCATCATGGTTCATAATGGCGGCAGGTGATTGAGACTGCGACGCGAGAGGAATTTTCACATGCTTGGACGGCAGCAGCCGGACCGGCCCCGGAAGGCCGACGGAATACGAAAAGGTCATCCAATTCGCTGGCGGAAAGCGGGCATCTCTTGACATACAATATGCCGAGCACCGGTTTTTTAATAATAGTTCGACTCCTGTTCATTCCTGTTCATTCCTGTTATTCTCCTTTGTTCGTGTCTGCCGTGTCAATTCCAGTCTGCATGCCGTTACAGCCACCTGTAATCCACCTTGAGCAGCACTCCTTGTCCAGCGGCCAGCCATTGGTCCTTGCCGAAAAACCGTTCCAATTGCCCGGTGTATGGTGAAAGCATCCGCACCTGATCCGGGGTCTCTCGGATTGTGACATCACATGATTCGGACTTGTACATATCCCTGTTGTCGTTTCATTGGGTTATTCCTTGTTGTGTTGGATGGTTTTTCCCGCTCGGGCTCGGAAGGTCACGCGGTCTCCGAAGGGGTTTCCCGTCCGGACAGCTTGCCAATGCGGCCCGGACACGGATTCAAGTTTCACCTTTTTCCCGCCGCCACCGCTTCCTTGAAGGTGATCATCTTTGGCGGGTTTTTGTCCTCATCGATGGACTTGACCATGGCCTTGTAGGTTTCCGAATGATTGCCGGTGACTTCGCCTTGAATCCGAATCTTATCCAGTGCGACCTTGGCGTTGCCTCCATACGGTGTGAGCGCCGTCCAGCATGCCACGACCTTGAACATGTGCTTGCCGTATGGCTTGTCGGGGATTTCGAGGGCGTATTGGATTCCTTCTTCAATATGGAGATTGGCAAGAATGGTGATCGCCGCAGTGACCGGGCCGCCGGGACTGTGGTAGGAGTGATAGGTCGGGTCCTTGTCTTCGATCACATGCATCACCGTGTCCGCCACCCGGTAAAAATCCTCCAACGGCATTCCCGCGAGCATGCGCAAGCCCTCGGCACGCGCATGCTGCCGCTTGTGGTTGGCCAGTTTGAGCGCGGCCTTGTAGAAGGCCTCCCTGTCGGTCACCAAACCCGATGCAAATGGGTTATTGCAGAGTGTGTTCAGGTGAAGGCCTAGTGCCTGATCAGTGTCACCAAAGCGATCGTCGGGTTTGTCCTTGGCGACGAGGCTGACGATATCGCCATAATACTTCCACGCCGGTTCTCCGAGCGACGCGAGCGCACCGGCGGCGGCGACCCTAACATCAATGTCTTCCTTATCATTGCGCAGGATTGATCCGAGGTCGTCGAGGCGGGCGATGGCTGTTTCCTTGGGACAGCCTTGGCCGAAGTAGCTGATCGCACCGATTTTCCGGGGCTTGCTGCCTTCGTTCATCATGCGAACGAGTTTGGGGATGAAATCGCCATCGATCTCACGCAGTCTCGCAACCGCGGGACCTGACAACTGGGGGATCGGAGAGCCGGCGAGTTCGATCAGCTCATCCACGCTGCTGTTCTGATAGTCGGTTTTGCTGAGTGCGAGGGTTTTCGCCGCCTCTTCGGCATTCATCCATAACGACTGGTCGGCATCGCGTCCGGTAATGAGGAGATTGCGCCGTCCGAGGGTCAATGGCAGAACCATGGCGGAAGACCAGTCCGGAGAGCCGCCGGTTTCGCCAACGAATGTCATGCGACCGTCCCACGAGCGATACATCGTGTAGAGCCAACGGGCTTCGCGGAAGAACCGGGTGGTGGCCTCAGGCCCTGCGAGTGCGACACCGAGAGGTGTCCACATGGCGTTGAATGCATAAGTGGCGTGTCCGGTTTCAAGTCCACCATGGGACATTGCGCAGAGTTTCGAGAAAAACTCGACGCCCGGTTTGTTGCCACTGAATTCCATGGCAAAGGCGGCGGTGGCGCTCATGCCGTTGTTATTGAAGACTTTGAGGTTCGGAGGGTGGACGCCGTAGGGAAGCGTGCCTCTTCCGACAAAGGTGGTGTAAAATGCGGTGGTCTTCTCGATCGCACGATCCAGATCCGGTTGATTGACCCCGCATTTCTTCGCCAGTTGCATCGCCAACAGGCAACTGAGGCTTGGTTGGTTCATCTGAGCGTATCCGGGAAGTCGGTTGAGCCGTTCGGCAGTTGCAAGCTGGTGTCCCCAAAGTCCGCCGGCGTCCTGGCCTCTAGCCAACGAGAGCGCGATGTTCTCGAGTCGCGGCAGGACACTCTTGTCCCCGGTCAACAGACAGTATTCCGCCAGACCGATTCCTTGGTAGCCCCAATCCCATGTGCAGTAGAGACGGTTTCCGCCGCCTCCGCGCCATGCCGGGCCGATCTTTTCCGCAGCTTCCTTGCCGCCGATCGCCATTCTTGCGAGATTGGTGAGACCGAACCGGCACGGTTTGCTCTTTTCCAGGTACGGTGCCAAGCGCCTGAGGATGGCTTCGGTCTTCGGACAGTTGTATGGGGAGGTGTCGCTGTAGCTGCCAAGAACCGTTAGTGTGAGATCCACCTTCCGGCCATCCTTGAGCAAAAGCGTCAACTTTCCGGCACCTTCGTTCGATTCAGCGACATCGATGGCATCCGCCAGTTCGCGTCGGACATGGGATTTGAATTCCGCTCCTCCGGCTCCGATGATTTTCATGCCGGGCTCGATCTTGCCATGCGCGGGCGAGCCGTCATCAACCCTGGTCACGGTGATCACGCGTTCCGCCTCGCTGCCGAAGATGCCGGTCGGTCCGAACTGGTGTTGAACGGGCACTTCCTCTGCCAGCAGATTTGAAATAAGGGCTAAACCCATCACGATCAAGCGGCCAATGGCTTTTGTAGATAGTTGTTTCATCAGGTTGGTCATTCTTGGGTTGTTGGAATCAACTTCAATCGCACGGGTTTAATGGATTCGAGCCGGATCCAGACGCAAAGGTTGGTCCCTTCCAGAGAGCCTTCGTGGCTGTATCGGAAATCCTTGCCACGCGGCATCGGCTTTCCATCCACTTCCAAGGCCACCTCCGCATCACCGAAGTTCTGCAACACGAGCGGAATGTTCACCACAGGCGACTCATTGCTCGCGGCAATCTCAATCTCAACAGGCTGCGTGACCGGTTCCTTGCAGGTGAATTCATAACAACGCTGGGCGAGCGAATAGGATCCTCCGTTCAAAGCACCGGACCGGGCGGAGATCTCGGGAGCACGGCTCCATGAGCGGGCCAGCGGAGCCAGCTCCCCGGCACTCCGATCCGTCGTCATTCCTAACAACCAAATCTGCCTGAGGGAGTTCTCCGTGCGTTCGTTCAGCGGGTGTCTGGTGGTATAGGTGTTGCCCGACACACTGGTGCTCGATGGGCGGCCGTCCACCATGTAGATCTGTTTGCCGTCGGATGGGATCGCCGATACCGGCCAATGGTTCCACCAGAAAAAACAATGAGGCCAGGGTTTGCCGTTGCCCTCGATGGCCACTTTCGCCATCTCCGGGTGAAGAATCAGGAAAGGCTTGGCGGTGGCCTTGATATTGTACTTGAGAATCGAGGCATTTTCGATGTTCCTGCCCTTGGGCGCACCTGTCTCGGCCCAGTCGAGTTTCGATTCGTCCCCATCCAGGTTGGCGAGTGTGATCGCCTCCTTGTCCAGCACTTCGGCTGGGGTCATGCCTATCGGAATAATGAAGTTGTCCTGCTCGTATGTATGCCTGCCGTTGGGCATCGAACACCAGTGAACGAGCTCCCGGGCCGCCACTCCATCCGGGTAGATCGTCAGGTATTCATCGCACCAATCACCCCACCCGGTCACGGGATCCACATGGGCGAGTCCGTATTCGATGTTGCACGGTGCGTGGCGCCAATGGATGCGCACGCGGGCGTCGTTGCTCTCTAGGATTCGGACATGCGAATAGCGGCACTGCCGGTCCATCATCGCTTCATGACAACCGAGCGGCCCGGAGGTTTCGACCGCCTCCCAAATCAGGCCGATGTCATTTTCCGCATACCAGACCGGATAGTTGTTGATTCCATTCCAGAAAACCAGCTTGAAGGCGTGTTCGTCGAATCGAACGACCACATCCTGCTGCGGTCCGAAGGGCCGCGGCCGGTCATAGTCGATATCGTATTTCAAACGCGTGTGGTATGCCCTGAATTTTCCGGGTCCGGCCGGACCGGTCGGGATCTTGCGAAACTCCAAGGGCTTGGCGGCGCGCGGTTTGACCTCATGAAATGCCGCATCCACCTGTTCAGCCGACAAGGCGCGGTCATGAATCTTGATTTCGTCGAACAGTCCGTCGAACGAATAGTTGAACGGGTTTGTGTTCTTCGGTCGTTCGGTATGGGTCGGACGCATCGGTCGAACATCGCGTCCTATCCTCAGGTCCGAGGTTGCTGCCGGTGTCATTTCACCCTGCGTTTCGACAGCGGCCAGT
>CANBTO010000006.1 GCA_947372405.1 Verrucomicrobiaceae bacterium | reverse complement strand
CAGCAGCTCACGGTTTACACCGAGTTCATCAACGGTCCGAAGTCCGCCAACCAACCGGATGGACCCGAGCACATGCACGTCGTCTTCATGGACAACGGCCGCACCGACGTGCTCGCGTCGAACTGCCGGGAAATCCTCCGCTGCATCCGCTGCGGCGCCTGCCAGAACGTCTGCCCCGTCTATCGCCAGGCGTCCGGCCATGCCTACCGCTCCACCTACGGCGGCCCCGTCGGCGCGGTGCTCTCGCCCTTGCTCTTCGGTGATCGTTTCCCAGAGCTCGCGGACCTGCCGAAAGCCTCCTCGCTCTGCGGCGCCTGCAACGAGGTCTGCCCGGTGGACATCCCGATCCCCGACTTGCTCCTTCGTCTCCGCGACAAAGCACATCAGGCCCACGTCCACTCGCCCGCCGCCATCCCGATGTCACCCTTCGCCACGCTCGCCACCTCGCCATCGCTCTGGCGCACGGCGATGACCATGTCCAAGGCGATGAACCACCTGCCGATCCAGGTCGCGCCGATCAAGCCGCTGCAGGATTGGCTTGGCCAGCGCACGCTGCCCGAGTCCCACGGCGGGGATTTCAGGAAGTGGTTCAGGGCGCGGAAGAAGAGTTGATCTATTGCCAGAAAATCATCGCCGAAAGAATTCTTGTCAAAGCAGTTCTGAGCGCCACGTTGGCGATGCATGAAAACTGCTTTGACTTCTCCGGATCTCATCATGCCCCGGCATGAACTGGGGCTTTCTCCTGCCGAAACCCCCTCCACCGGAGCAACGAAACAACACGTCCTCCCCCGTTTTCCCTGCTACCGGTTTATCGCTTGTTTTCTTGGTCTCGTCATAAGCGCCGTTCCACTGAATGCGAGTGCCGACATGATCCGCTTGGGGCTGTTTGATCTGGCCGAAAAAAGTGATGTCACATTAGTGGGGAAAGTGACGGCGGTTGGTGCGGACACCGCGACGGTGGAAGTCACAGAGGTCGTGGCCGGAGAATGGAAGGCCAGGATCGCAACCGTGTCGCCGATCACCATGGCGACCTGCACGGGGGCGCAAGTCCATTTCAACATCGGCGAAGAAGCCTTGGTTTTTGGTCAAAAAGCCGAAGGTGACCGGCTCAATCTCGATGGGTCCGGCTGGGGCAAGCGAACTCTCACTTCCGAAAGCCGAAGCGACACCATGGCAGCAGTGCGCACGATTCTTGCCACCCTCAAGCTGCCTGTTACTGAACAGAAACTCGCGATGCTTGAGGCGGCGCGCAGCAAGAATTGCGTTCTACGATTTGAGGCCAGTCACTTCATCAGCACCCGGATCAGCAGCATGGAAGATAAGCAGCTATACGCTCCTCAGTTGATCACCCTTCTCAATGATTCCGAGTCTGCGGTGCAAAGGACGGGACTACAGGCCTTGCGTTTCGCAAAGGTGCCGGAGGCGCAGGCGCGGGTTATCGAACTCACCCGAAGTGCCGACATCAATGTCGTTAGTGACGCCAGCCTTTGCCTGAGCCCGATCAATACGCCCGAGAGCATCGCGGCGCGCATCGCCTTGGCCGACCACGCTTACCCCGATATCCGCGTGCGGGCCTGCATAGATCTCGACAACTGCCGAACCTCTGAAGCAAAAGCGGCGCTCACCAAGCTGCTCTATGACAAGGAGGCCAAGGTCCGCGCCATGGCGCCTCGCGGCTTTGTCTATTGGCTGAGGGATAACAATGCCGACGATGTGATTCCCCGGCTTCTGGAGATGCTCGCCGACGAAAACGCCGAAGTCCGCTCTTCCACAGCAGGCAAGCTCGGCGAGTGCATTCGCCCCGACCTTGTGGCTCCCTTGCTCTCCACGGTGAAAAAGCCAGGGCAGGATAAGGCGACACTGCGCGCTGCCTTCGGATCACTTTATTGCCAATACAGCAAGGGAAAGAGTGAGGGCAGGAAGTTGGTTGAGGCGGAGTTGCAGATTATCATTGATGCGGTGAAAAACAGTGACGCCCACGACTGCTACGGCCCAGCATTCCAATGCGTTGGCATTCTCGATCTTTGCACGAAACCCGAAGCCAAGGAGGCCTTGCGCTGGGCAAGCAAGAACCATCCCAATGCCGAGATTCGTAATTATGCCGAGCGTTCATTGAGCCGTCCGCGATGACAGTCAGCCGCTAACGGTAAAGTTCGGTGTTGGAGGCTTGGAACTCCTCCTTGAGACGGACGCGAGGTCTCTAAAGATCGACCAACCGCCAGACGGTGAAAGTCCAGAGCTGTTCATTGCCGCCGAGCTCGATGCCCACGTCCACTCGCCCGCCGCCATCCCGATGGCGCCCATCGCCACGCTGGCCACCTCCCCCATCCCTCTGGCGCACCAGAAAGGCAGATCTCTTTCCAAGAAAATCCGTTCTTTCGTGTCTTGTTCTGCGGAGGCAGACTCTCCGCAGTCCGATGAAAGCCCTTTCCCTGTTATACGGCCTCTGCCTGTCCTCCGCACACGCGGGCAACACGGTTCCCATCAAAACCGAATACGACGCGAAAGCCCCCGTGCCGACCGCTGTCGAGGTCAGTCTGAAACTGCCGGAGAAAGTGAAACTCGGCGACGTGATCCCCGGCACCTTCACCGTGAAAAACACCGGCGGTGATGCTTTTGAAATTTCCACAGGCGGCGACTACCGCGGGAACGGTTATCCCCTGCGCTTGAAAATCCGCGTCACGGATTCACAGGGAGTCGTGCTGCCGGATATCAGTAACAGCCAACCGAACTTCGGCGGCATGATGGGATCGCAAAAAATCGCAGCCGGAGCTTCATTTGATATCAGTTTCCCGCTGGCGTGTTACGTCACCCTTCCCGGCGCGGGCATTTATACCGTGGAGGCCTGCCATGACCTCGGCTGGATCGTGGACGATGCTCACCCGCATCCCGTGGCCAAGACGAAGATCGAAATCCTCATGCCCACTGCGGATGAGGCGGCGGCCCGCGTGCGCGATCTCTGCAACAGCACAGATCCGGACCGGCTCTTCCAATTGATTAAACTCCAGCATGGGATATTCCTCCCAGCCCTCACCCGGGAGGCGGCTGCAGGAAACGCCGACGCAGTGACGGGGATCGACGGCATCCCGGGAACCGCGGCGTTCGAGGCTTTGCTTCATCTGTTGGAAAACCCATCACCCGATGTCGTCAAGGCTGCCGGGAACGGATTGAGGCTGCGACTGCCATCCTTGTCGGATCCAACCAAACCCGCCTTCCGATCCTGGACGGACAACACCGCCGCCATCAAGGATTGGGACCCGAAATACCGCGAACCACTGCTCAAGTCCGCGCTCACCCTGCTCCAGAGCAAGGATGCCGCAGCAGTGGAGCTCGGCGCATCTTTCATCGAGGCCCAAGGCGATTCCGCACAAGCCAAACCCTTGCTGGCCGCCACCCAGACCGCTCTCGACCGGCCATGGGAAATCCGCTCGGGAAAAGGCGCCAATGTGCTTGATGAGCCGCCACCTCTGAAAGCACTCATTCAAGCCATCGACGCCCTGCGCGGTCGCGGGTGGAATCTCGGCCCGAATGCGAGCGGCGGCGCCGGCGTGATCCTCGCGCAGTTTCGCGAACTCGCCGATCCCAAGATGCCTCGCCCGGCAGACGATCGCTGGAAGGAAACCGTGATCGCCTTCATCGATGCGAATCCTCCCACCTTTCGTCAGAACGCAATCCTCGCCATCCCCACACCCATCGGTGACGACAAGTTTGAAAAAGCCCTGATGAATGCACTGCAGGACAAGGACTGGGGCGTCCTTCGCAGCGCCTGCGAAGTGGCCGGCAAATCAGGGCGCGCATCGTTCATCCGTCCACTCTGCCAGATCGTGGAAACCACTCATGAAACCTTCCTCCAAGCCGCGGCCAGTTCCTCCGCCCAAGCCCTCGGTGCACGGATGGAATTGTGGACCGCCTGGAGCGAGGTCATCACCGATCAGGATTTCATGTACGATGCTCTCTGCCAACTGGCCAAAGGCACCCTTGATTTCGAATCTAACAGCGGCGGCGGAAACAGCAACTTCACCCGCGATCAACGCTTCGCCATCCGCGACGCCTGGCGCGCGTTCCTCGCGAAGAACCGTGACCGCCTCGCCCGTGGCGAACGCGTGCCGCTCGACGACCCCTCCGTCACGCCTGACCTAACAGGTTCCGACATCGACCCTCTGAATCCCGCCGTCACGATGAATCTCAAAGACGGAGGCCAGTGGCCGCCACCTCCACCTTCAAAACCATGAAAACGAAATCCTCGTCCATTTGGCTGATTGCATCGCTCGGGCTCGCTGCCGTGTTTCCGGGTGTCCATGCAAAGGAGATCGTATCGCCAGCCTATCTCGAAGTCTCGCAGGTGGCGGACTCCAAAGAACTCTCGCCAGAAGAAAAAGTCGCCCGCCTGCGCGAGCTGGCGCGCAAGGAGGAAACGCGGCTCATGGCCTTGTATCAACTGGATGTCATCGATGCGGCGGCAGCCAGAGAGGAGGCACTCATACTCTTTCGCGCCACGGATGCTCCGCGGCGAACCAAGCTGCACATGGGACATTTCCTGCTGGAGGGAAACCGTCCGCAACAGACGGGTTTCCCGAGTGCTTTCGTGGCGGAGTTCGCGAAGTATCTCGTCGAAACCATTGTGAAGGATGGCGAAGCGGAATTCTGCCAGAAACTCGAAGATCACATCACTACGGCGGTGGGCGAATACGCCTATCTGGCCAGCGACTTTGAAGGCTACAAGGGCATTGATTTCAGGCCGTTCAAGGATGCCCGGATGGTGCCCATTCTGATCCATTGCCTCGACGCCCCTGATAATGTTTATGCGAAGAATCAAGGCTGCGTCATCCTTGGCCAGCCCGGTGAGCCGTCCGGCCGGAACACCGCGCGCCAGCAGATTCCCGTGGCGCTGGCCAAGCTCGGCGATGCGCGCGCCGTCCAACCGCTGGAAACAGTTCTGTTCCAACACAAGGACATTTATCTGCGAATGAACGCGGCCTACGCCCTGGCCAGATTATTAGACAAACAGGAGGACCGTGCCGCCATCGGCCGCAAGCTGATTGCGCAAGCCGATCTGCTGCCGTGCCGCCTTCCCTTCGGCAAAGGGCTGATAGAAACCGGCGACGATTCGGGCGTGGAGTTTCTCTCGATGAAATACACCGGTGAATCCGCCGAACGCGCCGGAAACCCCAATGAACTCTTCTATCATCTGGAGCAGCGGCTCAGCATTCTCCAGGGCTTCAAAAGCCCGAAGGTCGAAATCTTCATCCGGGAAACTCTGGATGACGGACCTTGGCTCGACATGATCCTCTTCAAGCCCGGCTCCGCGAAGATCGAACCATACGCTTATCTCCATCCACCGAAGGATGAGGCTGAGGGCTTGGAAATGTGCGCAACAAGGATTATCACGACCTACGCCGCCACGTTGCAGTGCATGAAGTTGAACCGCTTGAACTCCCTGTCCGGAAAACTGGAAGAGATCGCCAGACAAACGGGCAACGCAACAATCCGTCAGATGACGGAGGAATGCCTGACCGTCATCCGTTGAGCGGGCTCGCCATTGGCAACCGGTTCCGAATCCGCATTCCAGCTTGCGCGATAAGTTGTGTCACTTCCCCGGAATCCGTTTCATCTCCGGCTGGGTAGTGGCCTCCTGGATCGCCTTGATGGCGTCCTCGACCGCGCCGACCCGCCGATGGTTGAGCGCACCACCCGGATACTTCTGCTGTGCCACTTCTTCATTGAACATCGCGATCAGCTCCTGAAGCGCGGGAATGACAGGCTTGGCAGCGGCGCCGTAAGGGATGATCTCCTTCATGATCTCACCCGTGCGGTTTTCACTGCCGTGTCCGCCCTGGGTCTTGGCAAACTGGACGCCCGCTTCGATGCCTTCCTGAAACCGGTATTTGGTTAGAGCCTTGAAGGCACCCATGCGGATTTCATTGCCGAACATGGTGTCGGCCGGGCATGGATTCTTCAAAGCCGCCAGAATGTCCGGAGCCATGGCAACGACATCATCAGCGCTCACCCGGCGATCGAAGAACTCCTTCAGCGAGGCGCGCGCCATACCGTCCGGATTGAGGGAAACCGCCCGCACCGCAGGATAGAGCAAATGCGGATCCGCATCCTTCAGGAATTCCTTCAACGGTCCGGAAAACACCGCACCCGCAAGCTGGCCATGGGCTAGCTGGACCGGATCCGCCCAGTTGATGGGCGACATCGGTTCGGCGGTCGTGACCAGCGCCTTGAGCAGATCATCGAGAACAGGCTTGGCAGCCGCACCCATGCCCTTGATGGCTTCGGCGGCCTTGTAGCGCACCCAGCGCTGTGGATGGGAAAGTTGTTTGACCAGCACCGGCAGGGCTTCCGGCGCTTTGATCAATCCAAGAGTCTCACATGCGCCCTGGATGGCGTGCACATCGTTTCCTCCGGCGAGCGAGATGAGATCGGGCACCATCGCCTTGCTCTCCGGCCGCGTGGCAAGTTCCTGTGCCGCCCAGCCCCGGACGATCGGCGACCAGGCGCCGAATGCTTCGATCAGCTCGGGGGCGGACATATTTTTGCGGTCGAGATCGAAACGTCCCGCCGCGATCGCCGCAGCCACTTCATCCCGGTTCAACCAGGCTTTCGAATCGAGCTCACGGCCGGTGATGACGAGTTTTTTCAAGGGCAGCGAGTAGGTGAGCACATAAGTCGCGTTCGGACTCAGTCCGTCATAACTGTTTTTGCCATAGTAGGTGTCGTCGTCGGTTTTTCCCGGACCGTATTGTTCGCCGCCATCGTAGGTGAACGAACCGTCGCAGCGCCGGACGAGATCGAGATGCCATGAAGCTTTCCTGAAAAACGCGGCCGCCGCGTCGGGCCCGCCCACGTTGGCCCCCAGCGCGCTCCACAGGTAGCTGAAGCCCTGGCCGGTGTGGCCGCACTCGCGGCTGCAATAGCCGGCGGTGGCCATCTGCGCGAAGAATTTAGCGTTGTCCGTCTTGTTTCCCATGGCGGCAAACATCACCGCCGTGATCGAGTTCTTGCCATTGTTTTCGTGATAGGGCCATGGCGCGTGTTCGCCATAGGGAATGGCCCCTTTGTCGGTGTAGTAACCGAAGAATCCCGCGGCGCGCTCGATGGCGTGATCGACTTCCGGATCATTCACTCCGCACTTTTTCCCGAGAACGATCGCAAGGTTGGATGGCAGGCCGGTCATGTTGACGGGACCGTAAGGAGGAATCGATCCGTGCAATCCGCCGTCGCTCCGGAGTGCGGAGAAACCGTGACCGAAGGTGCCGTACATGCTTTGGCCGCGCGCCAGCGAGAGCGTGTATTCGCGGATGGCGTGCAACACCTCCTTGTCACCGGTGAGCAGGAAATACTCGCTAAGGAAGATGTTGCGATAACCCAGATCCCATGTGGCACCGTTGGTTTTCTTGCTCAGGTCCAGCGTGGCGGGCGCGAGCTTGTGGGCGAACTCCCGCACTTTCGGCAGGTATTCCGCATTGCCGGTGGAAAGCAGCGCAAGTCCGTTGATGGCTCCCGACCAATCCTCCTTCAGCGGTTCCTTATCCAGCGCCTTGCAGGCCTGCTCGAAGATGCGCTTCGATTTCGGACAATCCCACGGAGCGGTCGCGCTGTATGTTCCCATCACCGCAAGTTGGATCGTCACTTCCTTGGGCTCGCCGGCTCTAACAATCGAGAGCTGGAGTTTTCCATCTGCGGATTCCTTCTCCGCATTCTGGATCGCGAGGGCGATGCTCTTGCGGGCGTCATCGCTGAACGGCTTTCCATCGACGCCAACAAGCACATCATCCACTTTCACCAACCCGTCCGCCGGCGACTTCAGCCCGACATGGGTGACCAGGATCTGCCGGCTGGCAGCGGTGGTCCGCCCCTGCAGGCTGTCGAGGTAGGTCGATGGATGGGTGTAAATCCAGCCACGCAGTCCGGTGGCACCCAGATTGTAGGTTCCCTTCCGATCCACGGTGCTCAGATCCTTGGTCAGGTCAGGCGGGGTGGTCGGAACCGGGGCGGCGGGAAGATTGGAATTCGCAACCGCGAAAACCGCGATTGCGAGAACGCTAACAGAATGGAACTTCATGGCTTGGCTGTTGGGGTGGATTGGAGTTTCAAAATGCTCTTCGCCAGCGCGTCGCCGACGAGGAAATAGGTTTCGGCGTTGCCGAACTCATGATGCCCGTGGCTGGGATTCGGCGAGTCCTGCGCCTTGCGGACAAAATCGCGGGTTGGCACGAAGCGCACCGTGTCCTTGAACTCCGGGCTCTCCGCCACGGTCTGTTGTGCCTTGCGGACCGCGGCGGCAGCAGCTGGCAACGATGGATCACCGTCAGGCCACGGGCCGGTCAGTTCGCCGATCACCACCGGCAGCTTCGGCGATTTGAGATCCTTGCGGATGTCGCGGATAAGATCTGCCAGATTGGATTCATACTCGGGAACGAGCTTGGGATCGCAGAAGTCATTCCAGCCATGCCACCAGACGAAGCCCGCCAGCTCTGGATCCTTGCCTGCCAATGCTGGGAAATCGGTCTTCAAATTCGCGAGCGCCTCGCGGATCTGCGAGATCATCAGGGTGTAGTAAGGTCCCACGTTTCCTCCCGCACTTGGCGGCCGGAAATCGATACCGAGGCTCTTTCCTCCCCAGGCCGTTTTGATGAGCAGCACCGGATCGGTTAGAGCATCCCCCACCACATGACCGAACTGAAGCTCCGCCCCGAAATGATGCGAATCCCCGTAAACCGAAAACCCACAGGTCAGCGGCCCGGCGAGCAGGGGACCGTTTTCCCGCTGATAGCGGATCCACACGTCATCCCGCACGGTCCATTTTCCGTCCGCCGTCACCAGGTGGCGGAACGTCGGGCCCTTCGCGGGATCCTTCAACAGCGCTGCGAGAGTGCCCTTGCCCTCGTTGTAATCCTTCCCTGCGAGATCCGTCACCGCCTGCCCTTCCATGTTGGATTGTCCGGCCAGGATGAATACCTTCAACGGGCCGGCGGATAGCGGGCCGGCCGCGAGCGCCAGAGCGCAGAGGAACCAACGGTGGATCAATTTGAATTTCATGAGAGATGGAGGATGGCGGGATGCGATCCGGCATGTTACGTGCCGAAGATGGGATTTCCTTCGCTATTTTCACGAAGCCCGGGCCAAGCCAATGGCTGGATCGGAACCACTCTGAATCTCTGTGCGGCACACGCAACGAAGTCCGCCCCGGGACACGCCGATTCCGGATCTATTGCCGCGCTTTCGTGGCAAGGGGCTAAGAACTCATGGCATCCTAGGTTCAGGCGGATTGATTCGTTCACCGGCTGCGTGACGACCGCGAATTCCGCGGCAAAGTCGATTGACAATGACCCGGGCTCCGCAAACCCTCGCTTTGGTCGGAGTCATGCTCGTCCCACATCTCCCCGAAAGAAACATGAAACCGGAAATTCCGTGCCCGTGCGCAAACATTCCACTTGTGGGTTCCGCCATGAACAAAAAAAATTGTCGGTCGCGGCCGCTGTTCGTTGCATGTGGTGTGTGGTCCCATCATGGGCGACCATCCGCATGCCCGACGCCCCTTTGGAAACGCGGGTGCAAGAGACTGACAAAGTGTTCGTGGGTGTCCTCCTCAATCTGAAGAAACTTGAAGGCGACTGGTGCCACGCGGACCTCAAAGTCACCAAGGCCATCAAAGGTGTTGAGGTGGGGGAATTGGTCCCAGTGCAGTGGCGACCGAAAATCGCCTATTACGACGCCGAGGAGAACCAAGAGGGACTTGCCGTGCTCAAATACAAGGATGGCGGGCGCTACTGGCTTCGTTCGGACACTATTGTTGATTCCAAACTCGCGGAACAAGCCGTCAAATTTCTTGAGAAAACCAGGAAGCCGCAGCCGTAGAAGGATCCCTGCTCGAGTCGATGTCCGGAATGAGGATGGTTTCGAAACAGTTCCCCTTCGTTGATGCGACGGCCGCGCTGGGATTTCCTGAGAAAGGAAAATAAACATGATCACCCATAGATATATTTTCAGAACCATCCCGGCCTGTCTTCTTCTCCTGTTAGCGATTTGTGGCGCGAAGGCTGGAACAATGACGAATTTCGTTCTTTGCATGACCGATGATCAGGGTTGGGGGGATGCAGGCTATCTCGGACATCCGCATCTCAAGACTCCGGTGATGGACGAGATGGCCGCCACGGGCCTTCGGTTCGACCGGTTTTATGCGCCAGCGCCCGTATGCTCTCCTTCCCGCGGCGGCTTCATGACGGGACGCGCCCCATCACGCTACGGGAGCTACAGTTACGGCTACATTCTGCGGGGCGAGGAAATCACTCTGGGCGAACTGGCACGCACGGCGGGATACGCCACCGCCCATTACGGCAAGTGGCATCTGGGCCCGGTGCTCAAGGACCATCCGCTCTCACCCGCCGCTCAAGGCTTCGACGACTCACTGGCGCATGACAACTTTTTCGACCTGAACCCCAAACTCAGCCGCAACGGCGAGCCTCCGCAGACGGTGCAGGGCGAATCATCCGACATCCTGGCCACCGAGACCGTCAGGTTCATGCGCGAATGCCATGCCAAAGAGCGACCGTTCCTGATCGTGGTCTGGTTTCCCTCGCCACATGCACCCTACGTCGCCAGTGCGGCGGACGCGGCGCTTTATCCCGATGCCACAGGCAAGACAAAGGCGTATTATGGCGAGATCTCGGGCATCGACCGCGCGATGGGAACCATCCGCTCGGAACTCCGAAAACTGGCCATCGAAAAGAACACGTTCCTGTTGTTCACCAGCGACAACGGCGCGACGGGTGAAGGCTCCGCGGGAAACCTGACAGGCAAGAAAATGTCATTCAACGAGGGCGGCATCCGGGTGCCCGGCATCATCGAATGGCCGGCGCGTATTCCCAAACCACGCCGCACATCCATTCCCTGCGGATCGATCGACCTGTTCCCAACCGTCCGAGAAATCATTGGCGCGGACCAAGTGGCGAACGACCGACCGTTGGATGGAATCAGTCTGCTGCCGTTGATCGATGGTAAATGGACCTCACGTCCCAAGCCCATGGGCTTCGGCATCGTGAAGGCAGGCAGCGCGAAGAAAGACGACCGATGGTTGCATGGTGCCACGGCTTCCGGAACCGTCCGGAATTTCATTGCGGAGAGTCATTTCGATCCACCCGCATCCTACCCCGGCACCAAAGGTGTATGGATCGACAACGATTTCAAGTTGCTCGACGGGAAGCTTTACAACCTGAAGGACGATCCTCTTGAAAAGAAGGATCTAACCGCCGAGATGCCGGACCGGTTGAAGGCGATGGAAAAGGCGCTGGGCGAATGGCAGGTGTCGGTCGCGCGCAGCTTGTGCGGACTGGACTATAAATGAGTTCTGTCAATCCAGGCGCGGAGGTGGGTGCTATGGCATGCCCGTCACCCGGACGCGGTAAAACCGTTTTCCGTTGGTCATGGGAACGCTTTCAGGATCGGTCCATGTTTTCGCAGTGCCATCACCGGAAACTTCCGCCGAACCATGCTCCCAGTCCAGGAGATTGGGGCTCCGGTCCACCTGATAGATCCGGCCGGCCCGGGTTGGATACGTCACTTCGACTTGACCTGTCTGTGGATTGCGCGTGGTGAACCACTGGTAGCGGTCGGGTGCGTTGGCGTGCAAGCCGAGAAGATATTCGTCGCGATTGGTGACGCCGTCGTGATCCGGGTCCAACAAGGCGTCTCCCGCATCGAAGCGGTTGAGGTTGTTCGCGATTTCATACTCATCGGGGATGCCATCCTTGTCGGAATCCGCAGCTCCTTGTTTGATCATGGTGAAGGTGTCCGGAGTGCTGCCGTTCTCGCGGAGGAATGTGGCGTCGAGGCGGGAGCCGTTCACATCCAGCACCAGCGAGCCGAGGTTGTTGAGACTGATGAAATGAGCGGGGTGGTTCAGCGAGCCTCCGCTGATCTGGCCGGATGAGCCGGCCACGGCATAGACCGCGCCAAAGTGGTCGCGCGGCCCGGTGAGCGGCTTGATGTAGGCGCCGGTTTCCGCAGGGCAGCCGCTTCCTGCATCCTTCTTCATGGCATCAGTCATGGTGTTGGAGAGGCCATAATGTCCATCCAGCAGATAGCTGCGCTCATAGCTGTGGCTGTGTCCGCATAGGACAAGGTCGACTCCGCCCGCTTCGAGGATCGGCAGGATGTTGGCCCGCATCTCGATCAACTGGCTTTCGGTATCCGAATTGTGCGAGCCCTTGGTGTAAGGCGGATGATGGAAAATGCAGATGATCCAAGTGCTGGTGGTCGAGGCGAGATCGTTGGTCAGCCAGGTGGCCATGGCCCCGCCCGTTGACCGGTCCGCGGTCATCGAGTCCAGGCTGATGACGTGGATGTTTCCGTAATCGAACGAATAATAGTGTTCGGTGCCCGAGGGAACACCGCCGCACTGGCCCGCTTTGGGAAAGGTATATATATTGAAGTAGGGATAGGTATCCACATAGGAGGTGGCTTGAGCGGTTTCATGGTTTCCCAGACATGACCAGAATGGAACCCTGCGCATCAGGCTGCCGTAGATGTCGAAAACCTTGGTTTGGAACTCGCTGTCGAGACCGGTATTGTAGGCATTGTCGCCAAGTTGCAGCACGAAATTCGGATCGGCGGCACCCGTCCATGTGTAGAACGCGTCACGCACGCTGGTCTGGCTGGATGTGCCGGTCCCCGCGTCTCCAAGCACCCAGATGCGGGTGACGGGAATGGTGCCGGCCGTTGGGGGCGTCTTGAACTTGTGGTTCGCATCTCCGCCGGCAAGCGTATCGACAGCGGAACCCACGCTGTAGAAATAGGGCGTATCGGGTGTGAGCCCTGTGAGCATGACCTCGTGCTCGGTGGTGGCGGAGGCTTCGTCCGCCGTATTTGTTAGAGAAGCGGCCGACACGCCGTAGCGCACCCTTCCGGGCACCCTCTGGCTGCTACGCCAGCGGAGGGTCATCGTGGTCGGCCCCGCTTGCTGCAGATAGGGGTTTCGGACAAGCGTTCCCGATCCGGCATCCGGATTCACGGTGATGCCGACAATGGCGGAAGCCGTGACATTGGAGCCGTTGTCCGTCGCCTTGGCCGTGAGGTTGTAGTTCCCGCCCGTCACTCCGCTCCAGGCATAAGTATAGGGCGGCGTCGTGTCTTCTCCAAGTTTCGTCGCTCCATTGAAGAACTCGACCCTGGTGACGGTTCCGTCCGTATCATTCGCAGTGGCAGCCAGATTGACGGTGGCCGGTGCGACGAACCAGTCCGAAGCCAGTGGGGCTGTTAGCGAGACGGTCGGTGGGTTTTCAACCTGGATGCCGGACGTAACAATGGTGATGTTGTCGAGTCCGATGACCTGATCCGGCGATGATTGATTGGAATTATCGTCCATCCAGCGGAACAGCAGAGTGGAGTTTCTGGCCCATGCGGAGCCGAAGCTGATCGTGCTCACCGGCATTGTGGAAATGCCAACGGTATTCGGAACATTGGCGACTGTGGGATTCAGGGAAGCGACGTTGGCCCAAGTCGCACCACCATCGAGGCTGTAGAAAAGCCAGTAACCGGGAAGCTCGTTGGTGTTGGCAGGAGCCGTGAAACGACGGATGTCGTAACCCACATCGATCGAGGTGATGTTGGTGCCGGTGGCATTTGTCAGCGAAAGCTGCAGGGCCACGCCAGGGCCGGATGTTGGCGAGGTGCCGAGGCAACGATCCGAGGTCGATGATGAAAGCGCGAAGTTGTACCCACTGGTATTGCTGCTTGCGGTGAACAGCGTGGTTGCAGCAACCGTATTGTTTTCCGTTCCGCCGACAACTCCGCTGCCCGGGATGGAAGTCAACCAGGTGGCGTTGCCACCGGTGAAGGCTCCGAAGACGGACCAGCCCGCCGGCGGAGAGGTTCCGGATGTTCCCATGGAGTTGAAATTCTCCTGATATGGACTGGTGAAATTGACGGCACCGGCGTATGTCACCAATCCCAGCAGGAGAGACAGAATTGGATGATGGATATCGGGTTTCATTGCCGGACGGCAGACGAGGAATGCCGGGTAGACGCGCCCAACGCCTGGAGCGCATCGCGCGATTGTTCTAACAGGATACTCATGGCGTGCGATCCCCGTTGGGAGGCAGGCAGGCTCAGCAGGTGATCCCGAAGACCGGTCCATGCGGCGACGGATTCGGAAATCCTGTCGGCCTTTGCAAGGATGCTGGCCCGCCTGGCCATCCATGGCTCGGGTCGCTGCACGGATTTCTCCATTCTGGAAACCCTGGCAAGCGCGGCATCGAAACGTCCGAGAGATTCCTCCAATTCAATCATCCTGCAGACCAGCGACGGGATTTCGCCGAAACATGTGACGCCCTTCTCCAGATCTTCCAGCGCGGTTTCGGGACACCCACCGGCGATCGATGCGTCCGCAGCCTCCACAAAAAGATCGGGCTCGGGATTCCGCGTCGTTGACAGGGCCTTGCGAAAATCCGCGACGGCCTGCCCGTGATCTCCAAGCGCAATCTCCACCCTGGCCCTTGTCGCGAATCCATCCGGCGAGTCCGGATTCGCCTGCACATATTCATCCAGAGCGGACCTCGCCATGCCCAGCTTGCCGCCAGCCATCAAGGCCTTGCCCCTGACAAGCCCGACCGGATACTTTCCCGGAGCGAGCTGATGGGTCTTATCAAGATCGAGTAGCGCGTGCATCCAGTCGCCATGCAGGTAGTGCAACTCAGCTCGATGAAACCAGTGTCCCGCATTTCCCGGTTCGGCCGCGATCTGCCGGTCGGTGAGACGGATTTCCTCGTCATAACCGCCATGCCCCATGGATGGTCCCGCCCCGACCACCCAGAGCAAAAACACGCAGGCCGTTTGCAAACGCAACTTGCCGGAATATCCGCAAGGCAAGAACCCTTCGATGCCATGGCGGGGCGAACTCATTCGTGAGCATACGTAAAGCTCGATGCCCCGTAGGGCAAACTCGGATTTCAAGTATCCTGATGCAAGTCACGGAAGGCCTTCTCCCCATCGGGCGGTGGAACACTCCCTCCGCGCGCTTCACGCTTGATCTCGAATGCCGGGCGCACTCTGATTGGCCGAACAGAACGATCAAGCCCATGAAACTCGAAACCCAGTGCCTGCACGCCGGATACAGCTCCGACCCCACCACCCATGCCTGCGCGGTTCCCGTTTACCGCACGGCATCCTACGTTTTCGACAGCACCGAGCACGCCGCGAATCTTTTCGCGCTGCGCGAACTCGGGAACATCTACACCCGCCTGATGAACCCGACGCACGACGTGTTGGAGCAACGCGTCGCCGCGCTTGAAGGCGGAGCCGCCGGGCTCGCGGTTTCTTCCGGCACCTCGGCGATCTTCTACTCGATCATCAACCTCGCCCAGGCCGGCGACAACATCGTTTCCGCCCGTAACCTCTACGGCGGCACCTACACTCAGTTCAAGGATATCCTGCCCGCTCTCGGTATCGAGGTGCGCTTTGTCGATTCCAACCAACCGGAAAACTTCGCCGCGGCAGCGGATGACAAGACCCGCGCGTTCTTCTGCGAGTCCGTCTCGAATCCCGCACTCGAAATATCCGACATCGAGGCCATCGCAAACATCGCCCACGGCATCGGGCTGCCGCTCATCGTCGATTCCACGTTCTCCACGCCTTATCTAACAAAGCCAATCGCGTTCGGAGCGGACGTCGTCGTCCACTCGCTGACCAAGTGGCTCGGCGGCCACGGCACCGGCATTGGCGGCATCGTGATCGACTCCGGGAAATTCGACTGGGCCGGTGGCAGGCACCCGTTGTTTGACAAGCCGGACAATTCCTACCACGGCCTGCGCTGGGGCCACGACCTGCCCGCCCCGCTCGCGCCCGTCGCCTACATCCTGCGCATGCGCACCGGCCCGCTCCGTAACCTCGGCGCCTGCATTTCTCCGGACAACGCGTGGATCGCGCTGCAAGGTATCGAAACCCTGCCGCTGCGCATGGAGCGCCATTGCGAAAACGCCATCGCCTCCGCCAAACACCTGCAAAACCACCCCGCCGTCGAGTGGGTCCGCCACCCCAGTCTGCCCGGTGATCCGATGGAAAAGCTCAACGGCAAATATCTGCATGGCAAAGGTGGATCGATGGTCATCTTCGGCATCAAGGGAGGAGCGAAGGCCGGTGCGAAGTTCATCGACTCGTTGAAGCTTTTCAAACACCTCGCCAACGTCGGCGACGCCAAATCCCTCGCCATCCATCCGGCCACCACCACCCACTCGCAGCTCAACGAAGAACAGCAGCGCGCCGCCGGCATCCCGCCGGAACTCATCCGTCTCTCCATCGGCATCGAGCACATCGACGACATCACTGCGGATCTCGACCAGGCGTTGGCTGTTCAACCATAGGTCCAATGGGACTTATATCAGCTATAATCATCATGAGAGACGAAATCTTCGCCAAAATCGAAACCGCTACGGCAGCCCTGAAAACGAAGGCTCCCCTGCCGGAATACGATGTCACAGTTACCCATTCCTTGCCGAAACTCGAAGGCTCGGATCTCTGGGAAATCTTCTGCCGAAACTTCAAGGCGGTGAACGGCAAGCCGATGTCGTCCGTGGGTGAGCTGGCCGCGTTTCTCAAATCGACCAGCCAGCTCCACGGATACTGCGATCCATCTCTGTTCGATTCCATTGGCTCCAAACTCGCCGCCGCCGGTCTAACCGTCGAAACCGTTTACGACCGCTCCCGCTACGATGATTATCAGTTCGGCGTCACCCGAGCGACCGGGGCTATCGCCGAATCCGGCACTGTCATCATTGACGACCTCCGCACCTCTCACCGGCTCGCCGCGCTTTCGCCTTGGGTCCACGTGGCGGTCCTTGAGAAACAGGAAATCCATCGTGCGATCTCGGACGCCATTGCCACCTTGGGCGACAGCCCGAACATCATCTGGTGCACCGGCCCGTCGAAGACAGCCGACGTGGAAGGCATCCTCATCGAAGGCGTCCACGGTCCCGGCGAGCAGATCGCGCTGTTGGTCTGAAATCGCGGCGGTTAACGGTCGCCGCGGTCATCGTCCTTCCGGTCATCCTTCCTGCCCTTGCAGATGAACCACCAGAAGAGGACTCCATGTGCCAGCACCACGATGATGCTGGCGGCGATCGCGATCTGCAGGGCCGGGTTCATGATAGCTCCAGATCCAGATACGCCTCGATCTCGCGCGACGGATCATGCGCTCGCATCAGCGCCTCTCCGATGAGCACCGCGTTCGCTCCGGCATCGAGCACCCTTTGCGCGTCTTCGAGAGTCTTGATCCCGCTTTCGGAAACGAGCAGCACATCGTCAGGCACCTCCTCTGCAAGCCGCTCGGTGGTGGCGAGATCCACTTCGAAGGTTTTCAGATTCCGGTTGTTCACACCGATCAGATCCGCGCCGAGTTCCAGCGCGCGCTCCATTTCCCGCAGATCGTGCACCTCGACCAGCACGTCGAGCATGAAGCCCTTCGCCTCGTCGTAAAGCCGCCGCAGTGTTGCATCATCCAACGCGGCAACGATGAGCAGGATCGCATCCGCCCCGGAGATGGCGGCCTCATGGATCTGCACCTCGTGGATCGTGAAATCCTTGCGCAATAGCGGGGCTCCGGAAAATTTTGAAATCTGCGTGAGGTAGCTCAGCGAGCCCTGGAAATACTGCTCGTCCGTTAGGATCGAGAGGCAGGAGGCACCGCCCTCGAGGTAACGCTTCGCCTGGCGGACCGGGTCGAAATCCGGGTCGATCAAGCCCACCGACGGCGAGGCCTTTTTCACTTCCGCGATCACCCCGAGGCGGCCGGGCCCGCGGTCAAGGGCGGCGCGGAATCCTCCGAAATCGTTGCGTTGCAGGGCGGCCGCACGGAGCAGTCCGGCCCGCGGCATGAGGGCTTCGACTTCGAGGCGCTTGGTGGCGATGATTTCTGCGAGCTTGTCGGACATGGCGTGCGCCAAAAGAAACGCAGAGGCGGGCGACTTGAACACGGAAAATTTGCAAATTTTGGCTTGCCCGGTCTCCCGACCGGTGTAGAAAGCGCCCACGCGTTTCGCAACGCGGGCGTAGCTCAGTGGTAGAGCGCCACCTTGCCAAGGTGGATGTCGTGAGTTCGAATCTCATCGCCCGCTCCATTCCAACTCTGCCAAACCGCTGGTTTCCAGCGGTTTTTTGGTGGGCGGAAGGCCCTGGCGATTTTGGAGGATGCGCACGCCATGACTGGTGCCACAAACGCAAAGAGGCTTGCCGGGCGATCCATTTCAGACCGCCCGGTGGGTTTTTCGTGGTCTATCAAACGTGCCACGGCTCGCGCGTGTGCGGGCCGATCATCTTGCTGGCTTCGGCGTCCCCGATGATCTCCTGCTTGGCGGCGTCCCACTTGAGCGTACGGCCGGTGACGGAGGCGATGTAGCCGAGGTGGCCGGGAGTCTGCGAGCGATGGGCGACTTCCACGGGAGTCTGCGTGCGTTTGCGGGATTTCACGGAATCGAGAAACTCGCGGAAATGGCCCGGGCTCTTGTAAAGGGCGATTTCAAGCTCGCCCTTCTTGTCAAGCACCTGGATGTCGCGGATCCAATCCGTGTTGGAGGCGGCGAATTTCCCGCGGTCCACGCTGACCCAGCCGTTAGGGCCGATCCATTTCGCGCCGCCGCCGATTTCCGGATAGCCGCCGGCGATGACGACATCGACGTTGTTAGGATACTTGCACTCGATCCTGTATTTGGTGGCGGTGTTCCAGACATCGTCCTTGGCGGGGAACTCGGCGGTGGCGGAGAGTTCCATCGGGCCGATGGCGTCATCCGGGCCGCAGCCGAATTTCGGATTGGCCAGACCCCAGTGGGCGATGTCGCAGTGGTGGCCGATCCAGTCCATGAGCTGGCCGCCACCGATGTTGTAGTTCCAGCGCCAGTTCTTGTGGAAACGGCAGGGGTTGAAAGGCATCATTTGCGCCGGGCCGGTCCACATTTCGTAATCCACTCCCGCAGGCACGGGGCCGTTCGGCGCGTCCTTGCCGGTCTTGCCGAAATCCGTGTGACCGGAGGGCAGTCCGACCTCGACGCGTGAGACCTTGCCGATATAGCCGTTCTGCACAAGCTCCACCGCCCAGCGGAACGAGGCGACACTGCGCTGCCACGAGCCGGTCTGCCAGATGCGCTGGTTTTTCTGCACGGCGGCCACCATCGCAATGCCTTCTCCCAGCGTGTGGGAGAGGGGTTTTTCGCAGAAGATGTCCTTGCCCGCGTTGGCGGCGGCGATGGCGGTGATGGAGTGCCAGTGATCCGGTGTGGAAATGCAGACCGCATCGATGTCCTTGCGGGCCAGCAGTTCGCGGAAGTCCTTGTAGCCCTTGCAATCCTGGTTGCCGTATTTGGCGTTCACCATGTCAACGGCCTGCTTGAGGTGGGCCTCGTCCACGTCACAGATCGCCACCACCTGGCAATCGTCCTGGGCGAGGAAGTTGCCCAGATTTCCGCCGCCCTGCCAACCGACGCCGATGCAGCCCAGGGTGATTTTGTTAGAAGGAGCGTCCGCGCCGAATATCCGGCGTGGAAGGATCATCGGCGCCATCGTGGTGGCGGCCAGAAGTTTAAGCATGCTGCGACGGTCGGTGCTTTGCGCGGTGTTCATGTCGTGGATTGGTAGGGAATCATCTGCAGGGCTGGGCAGGAATCCGTTTGGATAAAACCCAAAGAACGTGAAAATCCATTCACCCGGCCATGCAATCCACCGCTACGCCGACGACCACAGACATCTTTCCGATCATGGCAAACGAGCCGGATCGTGGAAATTTCAGATCAATCCCTGATCGCGCAGTTCCTGATCCACTTCGTCGTAGTCCGGAGCTCCGATTCCAATATCGCGGATGCGCTGGATCTTGCGGCGCACACCCACGCGGCTCTTCGGGCCTGTGACCAGCCATGCCACTCCACCGACAGCGACAGGCAGCAGGGCGGCGATGCCAAGAGCTCCGAGAGCAATCCCCACTCCCCGGCGCGCGCTGCGGTGCATCAGGTCCCCGAGCAGGAGACCTGCGGCCGCTCCCAAAAGGGCAGGTGCGGTGAGGGCGCTGGTTTCGACCCATGCGGGGGTGGATTCGGAATGCTCGTCTGACATGGCCTGAAACTAGCTGCATCTTCGCTCCGCGACAATCACTGAAAAGAAAATGTTGTCGAAAACGCCTTTCCCATCCGGGGGAAATGCACAAAGCTCCCGCCCGCCATGCCTTCCACTGAAAACACCTATGCCTTGATTCTTGCCGGTGGTTCCGGCACCCGCTTCTGGCCGCTCAGCCGCAACGACCATCCAAAGCAGCTTCTCAATCTTTTCGGCGACGGAACCCTTCTCGAGCAGGCCATCAAGCGCCTCGAAGGCCTCGTTCCCAACGAAAACATCCTCGTTCTAACCAACGCCAAGCAGTTGGACGCCGTGCGTGCCGCCGCCTCCATGCTCCCTGCGGATAACATCTTCGCGGAGCCGGCGAAACGCGACACCGCACCGGCCGTCGCTCTCGGCATCGGCCTCATCGCCGCCCGTAATCCGGACGCCGTCATGATGGTGCTGCCTGCGGACCAGCTCATTCAGGACACCGCAGCGTTCCAGGCCGTCATGCGCGACGCCCTCACCGCCGCCGCCAGATCCGACGGCCTCGTCACCATCGGCATCCATCCCACCTGGGCCTGCCCGTCCTACGGCTACATCGAGCGCGGCGACCGCGCGTCCATTCCCGGCATCGCTTGCGAGAACCCGGCCTTCGAGGTCAAACGCTTCCGCGAAAAACCCAACCCCGAGCTCGCCGAGCGGTTCCTCAAACAGGGCGGATTCTCGTGGAACGCAGGCATGTTCGTCTGGTCCCTGCCCACCGTGATCAAGCAGCTTGCCACCCACGCTCCCGTTCTCGCCGGCTTTGTTTCAGAGCTCCGCCGCTCAAGCGACATCCAGGCCACTGTTACCGCTCAGTTTCCCAAACTCCCCGCCACCTCCATCGACTACGCCCTCATGGAAACCGCCGACCGTGTCCTCAACATCGAGGCCACCTTCGACTGGGACGACGTCGGCTCATGGCTCTCCGTCGCCAAATACCTTAAGAACTACGGCGAGGAAAACCGCGCCAACCAGCCCATCACCGAGTTGGATTCGGAGAACAACATCGTCTTCAACGCCCGCCCCGGCAGCCGCATCGCCCTGTTAGGCGTGGACGACCTCATCATCGTCCAGACCGAGGACGCCCTGCTCATCGCCAACCGCCACCAGGCGGACGCGATCAAGAATCTATCAGGAGTGCTGCCGAAGGAATTGCTGTGAGGGGGGGCGATGGTTGATGGAATGAGTCCATCCATTCCCAATCCTTCTGCTCCTCAGCGAACGCTGTCTTTCTGGAGCTCCAGAATCCGCCGGATTTCGCACTTCTTGTGAAACTGTTCGCTGTGCCGGAGTTCATACTGGATCGCCAAACAGGTTAGAGCCTCCCATGAGTCGTGGGTTCGCTCGATGACATCAATGGAGTGGTTCCACTCTTCAACATTCGCACTGGCGATTTTGCTTCTGTCTTCTGCAGACTTGGGAATTCCGTTCGGCCCGTAAAGATCCATGTAGGCTTTCAATCGTGCCGCCGCCTTTGGAGCTCCGACTTGCAGCACGGCCTTGTGCATCCCTGCGAGGCGGTGGCCGTCTTCGTCGGAATGGAGTTGATACATGTTGTCCGGGCGGATCAGCCAACCGCAGTGACATGCGAGCCAGACTGTCTTTTCCGCTTCGCTCAGGGCATCGAACCCCACTCTGGATTTGAATTCGTCCAACGAAAAGACCGGATGTGGCAGATCCTTCAATTCCAACAGGGCCTCCCCGGCTTCCATCGTCATCGAACATTCATCATTGGTCATGATGTTTTCAAGGTGAGCGATCGCGCGGGCGGGGTCACCGCGATGAAGTGCTTTCGCTGCGGCGATTTGTCTCCGGACATCGTCAACGTTCTCAGCGGGCCTGGCATTTGATAATATCTTCTCCGCTGCGGCAGGACTCATGGGAAGATCGTCGGCATGCATGGTTTCTAAAATCGAAGTGATCATTGAAATGACGATAAGTAGGATTTGTCGAAAGCGAATGAGTGAAATGGTAGGCTTCATGAATCGGATGGTTTTCCAAACACTGAATCAAGAAACCGCAGCCTCGCGGACCAGGGCGGGGTATTTAGCGGCCAGCTTGAGCAACGTGCGGGCGGCACCGCTTGGTTGGATGGTTCCACGCTCCCACTTGCGCACGGTGCCGAGCGAGACACCCAGCATGCGGGCGAAGGCCTCTTGGGTGACGTTGATTTCCCTGCGGATTCTGGCTGCTTCGGTTTTTGATTTCCACTCGCGGGCTTGCGCAAGGCGATGGGTTTCCGGGTCAATCGCTTTGCGCTCGACGCTGCCGTCCGCGCGTTTGGTGACTTTCCAGACACGGCCCGGAGTCATTGCGCCACGGTCCATGGCGCGGGCTTCACGTTCCAAGGCTTCAATTTCACGTTTTTTCATGGCTCAAGTTCGGTTTGGATTTGATGGATTTCGCTTTTGGAAAGGTTGGCTTGGCTCGATTTTTCGTAGATGCGGCAGAACTGGATTTTTTCCGGATCGACATACCAGTAGTAGATGACTCGTGAACCGCCCCGTTTGCCTTTTCCGCCACTGGCGACGCGGATTTTTCTCAAGCCCTTGGAACCCGGAATGAGATCACCAGCATCCGGCGTGGCCATCAGTTGGTCCTGAAGCTCGAAATAGTCTTCCTCGCTCAGGATTTGTTGAACCGCCTTGGTGAAGGCGGGAGATTCGCTGAAGATCACGCATCGAAAGCTGGCATCGGAGGTCATACGGTGCAAACTCAAAATGAGCAATAAGGGTATTTTGTGTCAGCAGCCTCCGCGTCTGCCCTTGCCAGCAGATCGTGAGCGCGGCAGGTTTTGACTTCTGAATTCACAATTCGCCAAGTCCCCGCATCCGGCGCTCGGCATCGATCATGGCGATGCGCGCATCGGCATTGCGGCGACGGATGATTTCGGCATCCTCGCCCATCCGGTGGAAACCATCGACCGCTCCAGGACCGACCCCATCGAGCGCATCGCGCAGTTGGTGGGGATGAGGAAGATCCACACGCTGGTGCTCGGGCTTCCGGTTCGAATGGACGGCAGCGAGGGTAACTCCGCGGCCAAGGTCCGAGCCTTCGCCGCATTGCTGCGCGAGCGGGTTTCCACCATCCCGCTGGTGTTGGTTGACGAGAGCCTCACCACTGCGAACGCCGCCGCAAAACTCCGGGAGGCCGGCCGCAAGGCACGGAATCAGAAGGATGTCATCGATCAGGCCGCCGCCGTCGAGATACTGAACACTTGGATGAACGGGGACGGCGTTTTGTGAAGGGCCTCAAGTCGGCTGCTCGCCGCGGGCCATGACCACCTTGCCGGTGCGGACCGTTTCGATGATGTTGAACTGCGAGAACATGGTGATGGCGGCGTCGATCTTCGGGCTGTCGCCGTTGATCATGACGATCATCGAGGTGGGTGTGAGATCGACGGTCTTGCCGCTGAAGTGCTCGGCGATCTGAAGGGCCATCGAGCGCTCGGCGGGCGAGCACTGGATCTTGATGAGGACCATTTCCTTGGTCACCGAATTGTCCGAGGTGTGTTCGAAGCAATGGATCACGTCGATAAGCTTGCCCACCTGCATGATGATCTGGTTGAGGCCTTCCGGATCGCCGGAAATGCCGATGGTCATGCGTGAGAAGTTGGCGTTACGACCTTCGGAAACCACCAGCGAGTCGATGTTGAAACCGCGGCGCGAGAAGACCTGGCAGATACGCATCAGCACGCCGGGCTGGTTGCTGACAAGGATCGATAGCGTGTGGGTGGGGCCGCGGCCGATCACCGGGGCATCGACAGGAGTTTCGGATGTGATGATTTGGTGGGACATGGGAAGAAGTGGTGAGTGTGAAGTGATCAGTGATCAGTGGGAGAGAGAGGGTGCCGGGTGGGTGGCGATGTTCAGTGGATATGGATTTCTGATCACTGCTCACTGATCACTCGGCACTATCGTTCACGTAGAACCGACGGGTTTGGCCATTTTCTGTTTGGGAGCCTCGGTGATCATGTCCTCGAGAGCGGCGCCTGCGGGGATCATCGGGAAGACGTTGTCGGTCTTCACGCATTCGGCGTGGATGAGGATGGGGCCGTCGTTGTAGGCGAGGGCTTTTTCCAGCATGCGTGTCACGTCGGCGGGGCGCTTGATGTGAACGGAGGGGATGCCGTAAGCATCGGCGAGTTTGCAGAAGTCCGGGTTGCCGATGAGGTCAACGCCCGAGGTGCGGTCTTCATAGAACAGCTCCTGCCATTGGCGCACCATGCCGAGGTAGTGGTTGTTGAGCACCACGATCTTGATCGGCAGCTTGTGAAGCGCCGCGGTGGCGAGTTCGAACAAGGTCATCTGGAATCCACCGTCGCCGGAGATCGAGATGACCAGGCTGTCCGGGCAGGCGAACTGCGCGCCGATGGCGGCGGGGAAGCCGAAGCCCATGGTACCGGCACCGCCGGACGAGAGCCAGTGGTAGGACTTGTCGTTCTTGTAGAACTGGGCGGCCCACATCTGGTGCTGGCCCACGTCCGTGGAAACAATCGCCTTGCCGCCTGTTAGTTGATAGAGCTCGTCGATCACCTGCTGCATGCGCAGGCCTCCCTGTTTCCGGTAGGAGAGCGGGTACTTCTTCTTGTAGCCGTCGAGCTTGGCGAGCCACTCGGTGGTTTCCAACCTGACGGCTCCGGGAAGGATCGCATGGAGCGCGGCTTTGGCATCACCGACGATCTGCACGTCCGGCACGATCATCTTGCCCATTTCCGCGGGGTCGATGTCGATGTGGATGATCGGGGCGTCCTTGCAGAACTTGGCGGGCTGGCCGATGATGCGGTCATCGAAGCGCGAGCCGATGTTGAGCAGCAGGTCGCATTCGACCATCGCCTTGTTCGCGTAGGCGGTGCCGTGCATGCCGAGCATGCCGAGCGAGAGCGGATGGGTTTCCGGAAACACGCCCTTGCCGAGCAGCGTGGTGGTGACGGGCGCGTTGAGTTTTTCCGCAAGCTCCAGCAGCTCCTTGTCCGCACGTGCGATCATGCATCCCTGGCCGGCGAGGATCACCGGACGCTTGGCTTTGGAAATCAGGTCAATGGCCTGCTTCACCGACTTTGAGCAGATTTCGTTGCAATCTTCCGGGTGATAGCCGGGCAGCTCGAAGGCGGCGTTCAGGTCGCCCGTGAACGGACCTTGGGAGATGTCTTTCGGCACGTCGATGAGCACCGGGCCGGGGCGGCCTGTGGTGGCGATGTGGTAGGCCTCACGGGCGATGCGGGGCAGGGCATTGGTGTCCTTGACGAGGTAGTTGTGCTTCACCACCGGGATGGTGATGCCGAAAATGTCGGCTTCCTGGAAAGCATCCTTGCCGAGCATCCAAGTTACCGTCTGGCCGCAAATGACGAGCATCGGCACGGAGTCCATCATCGCCGTCATCAGGCCGGTCACGGTGTTTCCCGCGCCGGGGCCGGAGGTCACCAGCACGGCGGCGGGTCTGCCGGTCGCGCGGGCATATCCATCCGCCATGTGGACGGCTCCCTGCTCGTGCCGGACGAGGATGAATTTCATCTTCGTCTTGACCGTTTCGAGAGCATCGAAGATGGGAATCGCCGCGCCGCCGGAGTAGCCGAAGATATATTCCACACCCAGATCATCCAGGGTTTTGATTAGTGCTTGTGCTCCGTCCAATTGCTCTTTGCTCATAAAAAATGCCTGTTGCGGAGGCAAACTGAGCATTTGACCGCCCGCTAGCAACCAAAAATTGCCAAAATTCGGCCATTTTGTGGATATTCAGCCGGTCTAACTTACCCAAAATGTTGAATTTTTGCGTAAAGCGGTCATTTTCAGGTAGTGATCTTGGGCAAGTTTGTCGGCGGTCACTTGGCTGATGATTTCACTGTGCCGCGGGCACATATTGCCAAGCCCTCGGGAAACTCGATCGCGTAAAACTTCATATTTCGCGTGAATGCGTTTGAAATTTTCGGTGATTCGCCGTCAATAGGTCCATGAGAATCTGGTTGTTTCCGGCGTTGGGCTCAGTCCTTTTCATCGCCAGCGCACAAGGCCACGAGCCGCCGGAATCACCGGAAGTCCTGAGCGACCGCCGCGTGATCTTTCGATACGAGGATCCGGCAGCCAAAGAAGTGAAGGTCAAAGGACTCGACCGCACGATGGTGGACATGGAGCGGGATCCAAAGGGCGTTTGGTCCGTCACCGTGGGACCGATGGACCCAGGGCTCTATGACTACAGCTTCATCGTTGACGGCGAGCAGGTGATCGATCCCTCGAACCCGGAAGTGAAACCGGAAAAAAACCCCGACACCAGTTCCTTGGAAATCACCACGGACACCCCCTTGTTCTACCAGTGGCGGGAAGTTCTGCATGGCACCATTCATCTGCACAGCTACTATTCCAAATCCCTCAAGCGTCTGCGGCGGATGCGCGTTTACACCCCGCCCGGCTACGGGCTGGAAACCGCCCGACGGTGGCCGACGCTCTATCTTTTTCATGGTACCGGCGATACTGAGGCGACATGGACCGAGTTCGGACGAGCCCATCTGATCATGGACAACCTGATCGCCGAGGGCAAAGCCGTGCCTATGATCATCGTCATGCCGGACGGCCACGCGGACCTGCAGGAGGAGGAAGGCGATCATCAGGCGAATTTCGTCAAGTTCGAGGAGGACATGCTGAGTTCCGTAGTGCCGCTGGTCGATTCGAGTTACCGCACCAACGCCACGCCCGCCGGCAGGGCGATCAGTGGCCTTTCCATGGGCGGCATGCAGGCCTTGGAAATCGGCATCAACCATCCGGACATGTTCGCCTACATCGGAGGCATGAGCGCCTATGTGCCGATTCCAGAGGTTCTGCTGGCGAAGTCGCTGGACAACAAGGATTTCAACAAGCAGGTGAAACTGCTCTGGATGTCGATCGGCAAGGACGACTTCCTGCTGAAGGACACGGAGTCATTCCACGAACTGCTCGAAAAACACGGAATGCATGTGCAGTGGACGCTCACCGAGGGCACCCACGAATGGCCGGTTTGGCGCAAGGCTCTGCGGGACTTCGCTCCGTTGTTGTTTCATCCTGAGAAATGATTCGCCGCCCCTTCAATCGGTGAAACCACCCGGTAGGCGTATTTCCCGGATTGCGCCAACGTGGATTCCCGGCAAGCTTGGCGCGTAGTCAATGCAGCCCATGGCCCTATCAGCGCGTCGCAGTGACGGTCACCTCTGGATGACCGCGCTGGGACTTTCGTTGCTGGTCAACTGCGCGCTGCTCGCCGCAATCGGATTCGCCGTGCTGGAATCCGAAGTGCTAAGGAAAAAATCCAAACTGGAGGTGGCGCCACCCAGCCAGACTGTCGCGATGATTTTCCCGGACATGATCGACCGCACCGCGCTGGCCGCAGCCCCGACTGTCGCACCCGCGCCCATCACGCCGCCAGTCTCCACGCAGAAGGAATTCGCGCGCACCTCGAACGACCAGACATCCACTCCCCCGACGAATCCTGCTTTCATCGGGGAGCGCGATACCCAGGCCACCAGTGATCGAGCTCCCGTTCCCGATGCGCCGCCACTTCCTTCCCAAACCGGAATCGACCCCAGATATCCGGGTGATATCGAAACCACCGAGAGCCGCTATCAGGACGGCAGCCTCAGCGGTGATCCGGGACTTGCTCCGAAAGACCTCACGCCGCCAAGCCTGCCCGCACCTGAAATTTCTAATCCATTGGAACCCGCGCCGCCGCAGGAAACCGCAGCCAAAGCCCCAGCGGACACGCCCGGCCAGGATGACGTGAAGAGCATGCCCCCACCACGTGAGAAACTGCTGGATGGCCCGAATCCGGTGGATGTCCAGGTGCCAAGCGAAGTCTCAAAGCAAGACTCTCCCAAACCATCTGTGGAAAAACGCCCGATGGTTGACGAATCCTCCACTCCTCCGGAAACCGCCACGGTTCCCAAACCGGCGGAGGTTCCGAAGCCCAAACCCATCAAGGACCCCGCGTTCAAAGGCTACCAGCGCAAGACCGCCGTCGTCGGATCGATCTCCCGCAGCGGTCGCAGCGCGCTGGACGTCGAGGACACGCCGCTCGGCCGCTACCAGGCCGCAGTCGGCCGCGCAGTCGAGCAGGAATGGCAGCGCAACTGCGTGCGTCACCGGGATTTCATCACGCCGGGATTTCTAACAGTCCGTTTCTTCGTCGAAGCCAGGGGCAAGGTCCGGTCAGTCCAGTTCGTCGGGGACATGGAGACCGGCGAGGTGCAGAAAGGTTTCACCCTCAACTCGATCCGGGACGCCGCCATCCCGGCCATGCCGCCAGCGCTGCGCAAGGAATACGACAAGGAACCTCTCGAACTCATCTTCAGATTCTATTTCTAACAAAACTCCATGGTCGACATCACCACCCCGCTTCCAGCCATCGCCGCATCGGAAGGCCTGCAGACCGCATGGGCCTTCCTCCAGAAAGGCGGCCCCTTCATGATTCCGTTGGGCATCACTTCCGTCGCCGGCATGACGGCCATCCTCTACAAGCTGCTTTCGCTCGCTCGCGGCCGGGTCGTTCCAAACAGACTCGCGAGGCAGGTGGAGAATTTCCAGGAACTTGCGGCGGCGGACAGGATCGAGCCCGTGCTCAAGGAGTTTGAAGCCGGCGGCAGCGCGCTTGCACGGCTCTGCCAGGTGGCGGTCAGGCATCGCGGCAGACCGCAACAGGACATCACCATGGCCGTAGAATCCGCCGCCCGCGAGGAAACCGCGCGCCTCCACGCAGGCATCGGCGTGCTCGACACCTGCATCACCATCGCGCCTCTGTTAGGCCTGCTCGGCACCGCTTCGGGACTCGTCACCATCTTCCAGGGACTGAGCGAAACGGCGGACCACCTGACGATCGCGAAAGGCATCGCCGAGGCGCTCACCACCACCATCTTCGGCCTTGGCATCGCCGTGCCCTGCGTGGTCGCCCACGGCTTCTTCACCCGCAGGATCGAAGTCCTGACCGTCCGCCTCGAGTCGCTTCTGTCAGACCTGGCCTACGTTTGCCAGAAAGCCCCCTCGTCGAAAAACTGACACGCCATGCGCTTTCCCCGCCGCCCGCGCAAGAGAGTCGAGGTGACGATCATCCCCATGATCGACATCCTGCTCATCATGCTGATTTTCTTCATCGTCACCACGACTTTCAAGAAACCTCGCGACATCCTCCACCTCGAGCTTCCCACCGTGCGCGAGATCCCGTCGGACAAGGTGACGGAAGCCCGCTCCGTCATCGCCGTGGACGCTCTTGGCAACATCTCGCTCGATTCGCTCGCGGTGCCGGAGGGCTTGCTGCAATCCTATCTCGCCGCCTATCAGAAACAGAATCCCGGCCGCAAGCTCGAGCTCGAGGCCGACAAGAAACTCCCGCTCGAACGCCTGCTCCAGGTCTGGGACGCGCTCACCAAGGCAGGTATCGAAATTAAGGACGTGCCCGCACGCATCAAGGTCTCGGACAAGTCCGACCAATGAGCATTGCTTGAAATCCCCGTGGACTGTCCGCAGATTTACCTGCGCCGGAGCCACCAGATGATCGAAAGGGTAACAAGCACCACGGCGGCGATAAGCCATGGTAGCTCGTTCTTTCCTAAGACGTTTCGCCCTGATTCCTGTTCGGATGAATTT